>NZ_CP080412.1:4500000-4712843 GCF_019457635.1 Shewanella mangrovisoli | reverse complement strand
CGCTTTTGCAGCGTCAGTTTGCTCTGGCCGAATCGTTACTCGCGCGCCAAACAGCCTAACGCTGTTTAGGTGACTAAGCTTTGGGGATCACTGAGTGATAGCCCGCGAGCAGCGCCGACCAGTCGGCGGGCGTAAAGGCAAGCGTAGGCTGTTTACCTTGCTCTTTGTTGAAGGAGCGTAGCAGCCTATCGAGGTTCGCCTTTTGCCATTGGGCATTGGGCGTTTTGATTTCACCCCTATCAAAATCAATCAGATAGAAACGTTCTTGTACGCCATCCGTTTGCTGTGGTTGCCATAAAATATTCTTCGCGTTTAAGTCGGCATGGTAAACGCCGCGGCGATGAAATTGGGCAATGGTGGCGCCGAGTGCTTGCCATTGCTCAGGAGCCATGGCGCCTTTAGTTAACTTAGCGACCAAGTCTTCGGCACCATCGACCCGCTCGATAATAATGTCGGCGCGGTAGAACAAGCCATCGCGCACAATATTGGCGGCAATAGGTTTAGGCACCGCAAATTGCTCGCGGTAGAGCAGGTCAAGCAGCCTTAATTCGCCCATGGCGCGGGTGTTTTCTGCCCAGCAGCAGAGTGCAGGCATCCTTACTGAATTTCTCCATCAGGCCACCGCGCCAGTAATGTCGCAATACCCAATGGTGCTCGCTAAAGGCCACAAACCAAGTGGTGTAACGTCCCTTGGATGATCCCACAACCGCGGCTTTTTCACGCCAGAAATCCACCGAAAACCAAGCTGGTGTTATGTCTTCAGGCGTATCTTGGCAAAGTGCCATATAGCCATCGGCGGTATTTATGATTTTGATTTGTGCGTTCATGGGAGATTTGTTGACTTAAGCGTGGCACCTGCGGCCATTCTACATTAAGATCCTTAGCTTGCGCCAAATAACCTTAAGAGCTATTCGCTTGAGTTTAAATCCCAACACCATGAATTCTCTCTGCCTGCTTAGGCTATCGGCTATCGGTGACGTCTGTCATGCCGTGGCTATGGTGCAGGCGATTCAACGCCAATATCCCCAGCTCAAAATCACTTGGGTGATAGGCAAGCTCGAATACCAACTATTAAAGCACTTGCCTGGTATTGAGTTTGTGATTTTCGATAAATGCAGGGCTGGCGCAGTTATTTCAACTTGCATAAAGCCTTGAAAGGCCGCCGCTTCGATGTCTTGTTGCACATGCAAGTCGCGCTACGTGCGACCTTAGCCTCCCTCGCGATTTCGGCAAAGGTTCGGGTCGGATTCGACCGTGCCCGCGCCAAAGAAGGTCAATGGCTGGTCACCAATCATAGAGTCGAACCTTTAGCTCAGCCCCATGTGCTGGACGGCTTTATGGGGTTCGCCAAGGCGATAGGCGTGAGCGACATCACCCCTAGTTGGAATATTCCAGTCCCTCAAGCGGACACTGAATTTGCCCAGCGCCAGATAGCCGATGGCGAGAAGGTATTGGTGATTTGTGCAGCCGCCAGCAAAGCCGAGCGTAATTGGCTGCCCGAGCGTTATGCGGCGGTAGCGCAACATGCGGTAAATAAGGGTTATCGAGTCATTCTCTGCGGTGGCCCAACGGCACTTGAAAAGACATTGGCCGAAAATATTGCTAATGCGTGCTCTGCCAAACTCGACAACTTAGTCGGCAAAACCAGTTTGACTCAATTACTGGCTCTGCTGAAACGCGCCAGCCTAGTGTTAGCGCCAGATACTGGCCCTGCACACATGGCGGTCACGCAAGGGACGCCTGTCATAGGTTTATATGCCCATTCCAACCCAGGTCGCACAGGGCCTTATTTATCGCAGCAATATGTGGTGAGCGCCTATCAAGAGGCCATCGCCTCACAGCAAAGCGGTGAGGTGAAATGGGGCACCCGTGCCAAGGGAGAGCACCTTATGGCGCTAATTAGTGTCGAAGCCGTGATTGAGAAATTTGATCAGGTTATTCAGCAGACACACAGTTAACCACTGTTAGCCTGTCATCCTGAGTTTTAGATTATCGTTTAGGAGAAAAATCATGCGGATAGCCATAGCCATCGACAGTTTAGCGGGTGGTGGAGCCGAGAAGGTCATGATTACCTTGGCAAAGCAGTTTATTAGCCTAGGGCATGAGCCGCATTTTTTGGTCATGGAAGATAATCGTTATTACGAAACGCCAGACAATTTACCTGTTCATCAATGTTTTGCCGACAAAGATAAAGATTATGACCACTTCGGGCGCCTAGGGGCATCGGTCGATAAGTTACGGGCAAAGATTACCGAGATTGAGTCCCGAGTCGGTAAGTTCGATCTGTTTTTATCTAATCTTGATAAGACCAATTTGATGATGACCAAAACCGGGGTGACACCACTCTATGTGATTGTGCACTCATCGGTTGAAGAAGAATTGAGTCGTCAGTTTAAGTTAGGCCCCTTCGCCTACTATAAGAAACTGCGGGCGAAAAAAGCGCTCAATGGCCAGCATTTGATCACTGTGTCCAACGGCATCGCTAAAGAGATTCAAGCTAAGGGGCGTTTGCAGCCAGCATCCATGCGAACTATCTACAATCCATTTGAATTTAATGAGATTGTTGCTCAGTCACAGCAAGAGAATCCGCAAATCCCTCAGGGTGACTATCTGATCCACGTAGGACGTTTTGCTAAACAGAAGCGCCACGATGTGTTGTTTGAGGCCCTTAAACAGACCCAAAATCAGTTACCTGTGGTGCTGTTATGCCATAACCACAAGAAGGCGATTAAAGCGGCGAAGAAATACGGCATCGAGAAGCGTTTAATCATTCCTGGGTTCCAGAGTAATCCTTTTCCTTGGATCAAACGCGCTAAAGCTCTGGTGCTGAGTTCCGATTTCGAAGGATTGCCGACGGTATTAATCGAATCCTTAGCCTGCGGCACGCCAGTGGTCAGTACCGACTGCCCACACGGACCTAATGAGATTTTGACCGGAAATTTGGCTCCCTATCTTGTGCCCCGTCGCAATCCTGCGGCCTTGGCGAAGATGATTGACGCCGTGGTCGCGCAGCCACCATCCCTCGACAATGTGGAGATTTTAGCTAAGGTGGATGCGACTGCGATTGCCGAACAATATCTCGCGCTCGCGAAATAATTTACCCGAGGAGAAAGCGGTGGAAGCGCGTAAATCAAATAAAAGACGTTATTTGTTCTACATCGCACAGAACTATTCCTATGCGATGCTAAGGCCGCTGCAGCAAGTGATTCTGGCGCGTGGCGATGAGGCGTGTTGGTTCCTCGAAGGCCGTGAGGTCGACCCCAAATTCCTTAAAGCGGATGAAAAACGCTTACCCGATATCGATGCCGTTAAGGCATGGAAACCCGATGCCGTGTTCGTGCCGGGTAACGTAGTGCCAAGCTTTATCCCTGGGGTTAAAGTGGGGGTGTTCCACGGTTTTAATGCGGGCAAAATGAATCATAAGGGGAGAGAAGATCACTTCGAAATCCGTGATTGCTTTGACTTGTATTGCACCCAAGGGCCGGCGACGACGTTACCTTTCCTTGAGCTAGAGAAAAAAATCGGCACCTTTACTGTGGCCGAAACGGGCTGGCCAGCGCTCGATCCCTTATTTATTGAAAATAAAGATAATCCTTACATTAAGCCCGATGATCCACGGCCAGTAGTGCTGTTTTGCTCGACATTCTCCCCCAGTCTGACCTGTGCGCCAGAGGTATTCGAGCAGATTAAAGCCCTGTCGCAAAAGAGCCAGTGGCGCTGGTTGGTACAGTTCCATCCTAAGATGAAGCCAAGTATTGTTGAGCAATACAAGACTCTCGAAAATGAGAATCTCCAGTTTGTGGAAACCGACAACGTGATCCCGCTTTTGCAGGCAGGTGATGTGATGCTCTGCGATACTTCTTCGATTTTATTGATGTTTTTAATGCAGCGTAAGCCAGTGGTAACCTTTAAAAATCAGTCACCGAAGGCTCATTTAATCGATATTAACCGAGTCGAAGAGATTGAACCTGCACTCATGAGAGCGCTGAGCCGCCCCGATGATTTGATGGCGCATATCCATGATTATTGCAATCAAATCCACCCTACGGGAGATGGTCAGTCTAGCCAGCGTGTACTCGCGGCAACCGATGCTCTGATCGATAAGGGAACCGCTTGGCTGAAACCTAAGCCATTGAACCTACTGCGACACTTTAAAATGCGCCGCAAGTTAGGCTATTGGAAACTGTTTTAAGAAAAAGTAAGGCCGACATAGTGTCGGCCTTGTTTTTAGCTTTGCGCTTTAGTCTCTTCGACTAGCTTAAAGATAATCTCTTGCATATTTTTCTGAAAATCTTCAATGCTGTGAGTCGCTTTGATGTAGTTCACCGCTTTTAGCGCCAGCTCTTGGCGGAGTGGCTCGTTTTCCATCAAATGGCGGATACCGTCGACAAAGAGTGGGACTTTATCGAAACCATCTCCTAGTACTGTGCCTGTAAATACCCCAAATTGGCTGGTGAGTTCATCGGGATCACGACAGCTCACGAGCAGCGTTCCGTAGGATAAGGCTTCCAAAAACGAAATAGGTAGCGCCTCGTGGATTGAGGTGTTCACTAAAATCTTAGCGTCCTTAATCAACTGTGCCTTTTTCTCGCCCTCAACATGCCCCACAAAGTGTAAGTTGGGGATATCGAGGTAGTTATTCATGATGGATTGGTTTTTCTTCGACTGTCTAAAGGATTGACCAAGCATGAAAAATTCATATTCTGGCATCAATTTGGCAATCTCACAGAATAACCAGCCACGCTTAACCGACTCGATACGGCCGAGGAAGATAATGTGATTTTTCTTCGGATGGGTTTCGACATCGAAGTTGTGATCGATTTCGATAGGATTCGGTAAGTATTTGATCTCGGTTTTATCGTCGAGGTTGTAGAGATCCCGCGCTTTTCTATCGAGAAAACGTGCTTGAGAAATAAACGAGACTTTACCCGCGGCCCATAGGTCATGGACAAATTGATAAATATTGCTATCCCAATAACTTTTCTCAGGAAAAAGTTTTACGGTATTAATTTCATCCCATTCGTAATCGGGGCGCGGATCTTGAACCCAGAACAACAATTTTTTATCGATATTGGGGATTGTTTTAAGAATACGATAGGAATGGGTCGTCATTTCGATGGATAAAAAAAGATCATAGTTTTTCTTTTTTAAGAATCTGATATTAAGAAAATCCATAAACTTAGCGGCAAGGCGATACACTTTGATACCATCGATCATATAACGACGGGGAATTAATCGCTGTTTGCTGCAATCTTTTTTTATTAGTACTTCTACTTCAATGTTCTCATTGGGTAGATGTTTGGCGATCAGATGACGGGCCAGAAAGCCGTATCCACCGTACACTGTACCTGTACCACCAAAATATTCATCGACTAATAAAGCGACCTTTAGCTTACTCATAACTACCCCAAAAATACTCACTAAATCCGTTTGTGAGACAAATTTATTCCAAGCGGAATATTTTGAGGTTTTTAATTCTGGCGATCAATTAAATAATGATTTAATTAATGCAGGACGCGGTATTATATAATTAATTGTTCGTTAAATGTTTTTAATTTGTATCACCTTAATCAATAAGTATGATGACATTAATGGTTTGTTGATACATTTGTTATATTAATTTTTATTTTAAATAGTGTTTCATGCTGTATCAATTTGTTGCGATATTAATTAGAACGCCAATATAAGAAATGGCGTTCTAATTAAAAGTGAAAATTTATTTCGCTAAGTTAATATATTGAGCGGCAATATATTGGCTGTCTACGGCCTTTAATATTTCTAGATTGTCTAAAGCGGGCGGTGAGGCCAGACACTCCAGTGCCTTTTGTGCCAACAGCGCGGGTTGGCGAACGGGGACGAGATATTGTGCTAAATGCCCTGTGAGAATTTCATTGGGCCCGTGTGGGCAATCTGTACTGACGACAGGTGTGCCACAGGCTAAAGACTCAATCACCACGGTCGGTAGGCCTTCAAAATCTGAGCTGAGTAACATCAACTCGGCTTTGGCAATCCAAGCGTAGGGATTGTGTTGGAACCCAGGCGTGATGATTCTGTGTTCGACACCGTATTTCTTAGCGAGTTTGCGTGCCTTTTTGGGGCGGTTGCACAGCAGGACAAGTTTAGGGGCCGTTGGCATATCCCTAAGTGCCTTAAACAAAATATCGTGGCGTTTTTGCCGTGTCACACGGCCGACATGGATCATATAAGGCTCACTTGGGATCTCGGCAATTTCTTCCTGAGTCTTCTTGCGGATTTCCTCCAATCTAAAGGGATTATAGATGGTCTGAACGCTTTGTGGCTTCAGCCAAGAAGTGGCACTGAGCTCATCGGCGATGCCATTGGAAACTGTAATGATCTTTTTGCCAATCAGTGCCTTGGCCTTTTTCCAGCGCCGCCAGAAATGCACTGGACCACGCTTTAATTCCATCAAGAGTTCTTGCTTAAGGGCGCAGTGGCAAAAGTAATAGCAGGGATCGAAATCGCAGCCGGAAACAACGACATCGCAGTCGGTCGAGTTACTTAAGAATAGCGAGAACTTACCCGATTGTTCCGCTTCGGCCACCTTGGCCTGCAGGCGTTGTCTTTGCTCCTGTAGACTTGGCTTTTGACCTGCTTCATATAGGTAATGAATCGTCACATTTTCTGGCGGCATAAAATCCCCCTCTTTATGGAACACAAAGAGGTGAACATCTTGCCCGGCTTCCTGCAGCACTTCTGCCTGGGATAAGGCGATTTTGACTGTGCCGTTAGAGAAAAAGTTATGGCAAAAAATGGCGATTTTTTTCATATAAGTGCTCTGATGACGTGGACTTAATCGGTTGTGGTGTGGTTTCAATCCATCTTGGTTGGACGAAAGCCGCTGCCTACTTAAGCCAATATATATCGAGTCGGCATTATATCAGTTCATGCCTTTACATGGGCTTAATCCGAGGAATTCTTGCCAGTATTTCAATTTTTAACGGGATTTTCAGCGGTTTTTATCTGGATGATTCACTCAAGTGGCTAAAACGAGTAGACTGGCGGCAATGATTTTTGGGTATCTATCTGAGTCGAGTCAGCAAAGTGCATACAAGAGCTATTTATCCTGGGACTTTCGATCCCATTACCAATGGTCATGCCGATTTGATTGAGCGTGCGGCTAAGTTGTTTAAGCATGTGATTATTGGCATTGCGGCCAATCCATCTAAGCAGCCAAGGTTTACTCTTGAGGAGCGCGTTGAGTTGGTAAACCGCGTCACAGCCCATTTGGATAATGTGGAAGTGGTTGGTTTTTCGGGCTTGCTGGTGGATTTTGCCAAGGAACAGCGTGCGAGCGTGCTGGTGCGTGGTTTGCGTGCGGTTTCCGACTTTGAGTATGAATTCCAATTGGCCAACATGAATCGCAGATTAAGCCCTGATCTTGAGAGCGTGTTTTTAACGCCGGCTGAAGAAAACTCCTTTATTTCTTCCACCTTAGTGAAGGAAGTCGCGCTGCATGGCGGCGATGTGAGTCAATTTGTACACTCTGAGGTGGCAAGCGCGTTGACCGCCAAGCTTAACCTCGCAAAGGCCTGATAAGGCTGAGTATTTCCATAAAACCTTTGAGGCATCAGGCCTCGCGATGATAATGAAAAGGATGTTATGAAGGCTTTTTTGACCCCCACTATCCTCGCTGCTAGCGTTGCATCTGGTTTATTGTTTTCTGCTTCCGTTGCTGCAGCCCCTTGGGTGGATGCCTCGGACATTTATTTAAGAGCCGATATTCAAGCTCTGGCCGATGCGGGCGTGATCCGTGTGCCAGTGAATACCTTTCCCTTGATGTGGTCAGGTATTGGTGGCGACTTAGCGAAAGTCGAACCCGAACTATTGTCTCCCCGTTTAGTGCAAGCCTTTGCCCGAGTTAACTTTTACTATCAAAATGCCGTCGATAATCGCGGTAATGCTAGGGTTAAACTCTCGGGCGCGACCGATCCCGCTCGCTTCCAGCATTATGGCTCCGACTATCGTGAAAAGGGTGAGGCTAAAGCCTCTTACGAATACTTAGGCTCACGTGTGGCCTATAAAACCACAGTTGCCGAGACTTACGACCCGCAAGATAACAAAAACTTCCGTCTCGATGAGTCTTACTTCGCGGTGATCATGGGTAACTGGATTGCGACTTTAGGTACGGTTGAGCAATGGTGGGGCCCGGGATTTGATTCTGCATTGCATCGCTCTAACAATGCGCGCCCTATGCAGTCACTGTCGCTCAGCCGTAATAATGCTGCCGCCTTCGAAACGCCATGGTTATCTTGGATTGGTCCTTGGACTTTCAAGACCGGTTTTAGCATGGCTGAAAAAGAGCGTGCCGTGCCTAAAACGGCGGAATGGGATATGCGCTTTACCGCCAAACCCCTTCAGCAGTTAGAAATAGGCCTATCTTGGTCGACACTATTCTGTGGTGAAGGGCAGAATTGCGACTTCGATTCTTGGTGGGATTCAGTTGCTGGTAATGCGGTGTGCATCGACGGTTCGGATTCTTGCCTTGCCGATCAACGCCGTGGC
Organism: Shewanella mangrovisoli; assembly: GCF_019457635.1. Classification (NCBI taxonomy): domain Bacteria; kingdom Pseudomonadati; phylum Pseudomonadota; class Gammaproteobacteria; order Alteromonadales; family Shewanellaceae; genus Shewanella; species Shewanella mangrovisoli. The sequence continues at coordinate 4,704,320 of NZ_CP080412.1, read as the reverse complement.
GCTGGCCATAGAACCCAGAGCATCGATTTACGTTATGCCAATACTTGGCAGGATATCCCTGTGGGTTTGTACCTTGAGCATAGCTGTGAAAACGGCAGCGATTGCGGCTCACTTTGGGGGATAGATACCCATTTCGGCACGTCGGGTAAGCAATTCAAGCTGTTTATGGAATACTCGGATACCTTTGTCGAGTGTGATGGCAAGCCTAACTGCTTCTATGAAGATCCTGTCTACCTGAGTGGAGCGCGTTACTACGGCAGAGCCTTAGGTTCGACCTATGATAGCGATGCTCAAGTCTTTGTATTGGGTTTAGTTGGCCAGTTCCATAACAGCCGCGGTTTTACCTCGCTCCTGCGTTATGCCAAGTTGAATAAAGACGGCACCAATGTGGCGACCACATGGGCGCCACAGCCACCGAAGGAAGACTTGCTGATGCTGGAGCTTTCCTATCGTATGCCTGTGTGGAAGGGCATGTGGAGTCTGGGCGGTACAGTATCGAGATCGGAATTTGATGTACAAGAAAACGATACTAATGCGACTTTCTTCAGCAGTTTTGAATATCGTTTTTAAGCGTTAACTCAATAAAAAGGCCTGCAAATCAGCAGGCCTTTTTATTTTCTCAAAGAAGTTACTTCGCATAAAACGCGCGGTACCACTCGACAAATCTGCTCACCCCGGTATTGATATCCACTTGGGGTTTATAACCCACGGCCTTAAACAGGTCTTCGGTATCGGCCCAAGTGGAATGCACATCTCCGGGCTGCATGGGTAAGAATTGTTTGTTAGCCTCAATACCGAGTGCACTTTCGAGTGCGGTAATAAAATCCAGCAATTGCACTGGGCTGCCATTGCCTATGTTGAATACGCGATAGGGGGCGCTGCTATTGGCGGGTGTGCCAGTTTCAACATGCCAGTCCGGTGTTGGGTGAGGAGGTTTGTCTTGTACCCTGATGATGCCCTCAACGATATCGTCGATATAGGTGAAATCACGGCTGAGATCGCCATGGTTATACACATCGATAGTGTCGCCTGCGAGAATCGCTTTTGTGAATTTAAACAAGGCCATATCGGGTCGTCCCCAGGGGCCATACACGGTAAAAAAGCGCAAGCCTGTGGTGGGTAATTGATAGAGATGCGAGTAAGTGTGCGACATTAACTCGTTAGCTTTCTTGGTCGCCGCGTATAGGGAAATCGGGTGATCGACACTATCCTCGGTCGAAAATGGCATCTTTTGATTCAAGCCATACACAGAGGATGAAGAGGCATAGACTAGATGCTCAATCTTATGGTGCCGACAGCCCTCTAAAATGGTGAGATGCCCGACTAAATTGCTATCGGCATAGGCGAGGGGATTATCGAGGGAGTAGCGCACCCCAGCCTGCGCGGCGAGATGGATAACCCGTTGAAAACCTTGCTCTGCAAACAATGCCGCTATGCCTTCTCTGTCGGCTAAGTCCAGTTTGATAAAACGGAAATTGCTTAACGCTTCGAGTGGAGATAACCGAGCTAGTTTTAAGCCGACATCATAATAGTCATTGAGGTTATCGATACCGATTACCTCATGGCCCTGTGCGCAGAGGCGCTCACTGACTTTAGCGCCGATAAATCCGGCGGCGCCTGTGACTAAGTATTTCATAGTAAACCTTTATATTCTGGACGCTTAGTCGTGATGGAACAGATCCCGAGTGTAGACTTTAGCGGCGACATCTTCGAGTTCATTGGCCATACGGTTAGAAATAATCACATCGCACATGGCTTTAAATTCGTGTAAATCGCGGATCACTTTCGAGTTAAAAAACTCGTCTTCCTTGAGTACGGGCTCATAGACTACGACTTCGATGCCCTTGGCCTTGATGCGTTTCATCACGCCCTGTACCGCCGAGGCGCGGAAGTTGTCCGAGTCGGATTTCATGATTAAGCGATAGATACCCACTCGCTTCGGTTGCTTATTGATAATAGCGTTGGCGATAAAATCTTTGCGGGTCGTATTGGAGTCGACAATGGCGCTGATGAGATTGTTAGGCACATCGTTATAGTTGGCTAACAATTGCTTAGTGTCCTTGGGCAGGCAGTAACCGCCATAACCGAAGGACGGGTTGTTGTAGTAATCGCCGATGCGCGGATCTAAACATACGCCTTCGATAATCTGACGGGTGTTGAGTCCTCGGCTCTCCGCATAGGTGTCCAACTCATTAAAGTAGGCGACGCGCATGGCTAAAAAGGTGTTGGCAAACAACTTAATCGCCTCGGCCTCAGTGCTGTCTGTGAGTAAAGTCGGAATATCTTGTTTAATGGCGGCGCGGGCAAGAAGATTAGCGAAGGCTTGGGCGCGCTCGGAACGCTCACCCACTATGATGCGCGAGGGGTGCAGGTTATCGTAAAGCGCCTTACCTTCACGCAAAAACTCTGGCGAAAATAAGATATTGTCACTGTTGAGCTTATTTCTCAGCCCTTCGGTAAAACCCACTGGCACAGTCGATTTGATAACAATGGTGGTATCTGGATTCAGGGCGAGTACTTCCTTCGCGACCCGTTCTACCGACTGAGTATTAAAGTAGTTAGTTTGTGGGTCGTAATCTGTAGGAGTCGCTATGATGACAAAATCAGCTTCTTTAACGGCTTTTTTGTCGGTCGTGGCACTGAGATTTAAGGCTTTATGCTGCAGATATTCTTCAATCAGGCTGTCGGCGACCGTTGGTTTACGCGCATTAACTAACGCGACACGCTCGGGCATCAAATCAATCGCTACTACATGGTTTTGCTGGGCGAGTAAAACCGCGTTCGATAGGCCAACATAGCCCATTCCAACTACAACTATGTTCATAGGTTTTATACAGTTTGGCATTTTGTTTCCCAAACTAGCATTTTCTGCGGAGATAAAACATGTCATTTCGATGAAATTCACAGTTCCAAATTAAGTGCTCTTTTCTCGATTTTCACCCGTATACAATGCTGGGCCTGCATACTGTTTAATTCATAACATCCTATCGATACAGATTTTTGTTTGCCACAATCCTATGTTACCGTACTCATGGTTATTAAGCTTGGAGCCTTAATGTGATTTCAGTCGTGATCCCCGCAAAAGATGAAGTGGGCAATATTGGCCCATTAATGAAAGAGATATGCCAAGCCCTGCAAGGGTTGACTGAGTTTGAAATTCTTGTTGTCGACGACGGTAGTCAGGACGACACTTTTGGTGAGGTGATGCACACCGCCGAGGTGATGCAATGCGATGCCAAAGCCATTCGTCACGAGCGCAGTACGGGTCAGAGTACCGCTATCTCCACTGGCGTTTTACATGCCCGTGGTAAATACATAGTCACCTTAGATGCTGATGGGCAAAACGACCCTGCGGATATTCCCGCCATGTTGGCCCAATTGCCGCAAATCCATGCCGAACACTTTTGTATCGCAGGCTATCGCAAAAGCCGCAAGGACACGGCGTGGAAGCGCTTCCAGTCCCGCTTTGCCAATAAAGTGCGTGATGCACTGTTACACGATGGCGTACCCGATACCGGATGTGGCTTAAAACTCTTCCCCCGTGAAACCTTCCTGCGTATGCCTTACTTCGACCATATGCACAGATATATTCCTGCACTGGTGCGCCGCATGGGTGGCGAAGTGTTTATTTCTGTGGTTAATCATAGGGATCGCCAAGTAGGCGTGTCTAAATATACCGCTTGGAATCGGGTCTGGGTCGGGATTGTCGATATCATGGGCGTCATGTGGCTCGGTCGCAGGGCGAAAATCGCTAAGGTCGCCCGTAGCGAAACCAGCTGGCACGATTAAGATGAAGCGACTCTATAAGGCGATTTTTATCGTCTTTATTTTGTTGGTGTTAATGTTTGCTGCCCAGCAAGGGTTATTCGAGCATGTGACCGATAGCAATTGGGTGGCACACTTTATTGCCGCCCAAGGGGTCTATGCGCTGGCGGTATTGCTGATGGTGGGCGCCTTGTTTACCGCTGTCGGTGGGCCGAGGCAGGTGATCGCCTTTGTATTTGGCTTTGCCCTCGGCGGTATCTATGGCGGTCTATTTTCCACCTTAGCGGCATTGCTGGGTTGTGTGCTGGCGTTTTATACCGCGAGATTAACCATTCGAAGCAGCCTGCAACGACGTTTTGGCAATCGTTTACAAAAGTTTGAGGCGCTGATCCTTCATCGGACTTGGTTAAAAGTCTTAATGATCCGTCTGTTGCCTGTGGGGAGTAATCTGCTGACGAATCTGTTTGCGGGGGCGACACACATCCCCGCGGGGGGATTTATGTTTGGCAGCGTGCTGGGTTATTTGCCGCAGATGCTGATATTCAGTTTTGCGGGCGCGGGCATTGGTTTGTCTGATCATAACCAACTGGGGATCAGTATTGGGCTGTTTATTATCTCGAGTCTTATCGGCGCTTACCTTTACCGTTCGAGCCTGCGCAAGCAGGTGGATGAATTGGAAAACTAAATAGGGATTAGGAATGGATGCATTGAATCGTCGTTTCAATAGCGAAGATTATTACCAAGTACTCTGGCCGCTGCTGTTGATGAGTTTGTTGATCTTACTGGTTGGCATAGGTTTTCGTTCACCTTGGCCCGCCGACGAACCGCGGTTTGTTGAGGTCGCGCGGGAAATGGTTGCCTCGGGTCAATGGTTATTCCCTACCCGGGGCGGGGAATATTATCCCGATAAGCCGCCAGTGTTTATGTGGGCCATCGCCCTGTTTTATCAACTCACAGGCTCGTTAAAACTCTCCTTCTTACTCCCCAATGCCCTCTGTGGTTTGCTGACGGTATTCCTTGTCTATGATCTGGGTGCCAGATTGTGGAATGTGCGGGTTGGCCGCAACGCTGCACTGTTGCTCCTTATCGTGCCGCAGTTTTTGATGCAGGCGAAAAATGCCCAGATAGATGCCATGGTGATGTGCTGGATAACCGTGGGATGTTACGGATTAATCAGGCATTTTATGCTTGGGCCTAAGTGGCATTGGTATTTTATTGGCTGGGCGTTTATGGGGCTAGGGGTAATCACTAAGGGAGTTGGTTTCTTGCCCCTATTGTTGCTCATTCCGATTGGGATTTACGCCTTCAAAGATAAGACCCGTTTTGAGGGCCGTTTAACTTGGCTTTGCCTCGCGGGGCCTTTGGCCATGCTGGCCGTGATTGCCTGTTGGCTAGTGCCCATGGTGATGACGGTTCAAGCCCATGGTACTCCTGAGATGGTGGCCTATCAAAATAATATTTTGTTTAAGCAAACGGGCGAGCGTTACGTTAATGCTTGGCACCATATCAAGCCATGGTACTTCTTCGTGCTGAGCGTGATCCCTTGGATGTGGTTCCCGATTTCGTTGCTGGTGGTGGCCTATTGGAAACAGTGGGTGCAAAAGGTGAAGGCCGATCCCACCATTGCGATTCTGCTGATTTGGGTCGGGCTCGTGGTGCTGTTTTTCAGTATCAGCCCTGGCAAGCGCAACGTGTATATTCTGCCCGCATTACCTATGTTGGCCCTAGCGGCGTCGGCGGTATTAACGGGCGTTTCGCCAAAAGCCTGGTTTGAAAAACTGGTCACTGGTGTGCTGTGGTTCTTAGGCGCACTCGTGTTAGTGGCAGGTGTGCTGGCGCTTATTCATCATCCCGCACTCGTCAAAGCGCTAGCTGACTATACCGATGATCTTACTGGCATTGGTTACTTGTTTATTTTGCTCGGGGTGCTTTGGTTTGCCTTGCTGTGGCTGGCGCGTCGTCAGTTTGCACTGGTAAAGGTGGGGCTGGTTTCAGCCTTGGGTTGGGTGCTGGTGAGCACTTGGGGTTACGCTATGCTCGATGAGATGCGCACCCCCAGAAGCCTGATGCTACACACTGCCGAAGTGATAGGTGAGGATGCCGAACTTGGCCTAGTTAACTTTAAAGAGCAATTTATCCTGTTCTCGCCCATGAGTGTAACGCACTTTAGTTACCTCGCGCCGCTAGAAGAGCAAGAGCGTAACGCGTGGCAATGGATGCAGGAGAACAAACAGCGTTATGTTTTAGTGCCTAGCGGTGCCGAGCTTAGTTGTTTCGATATCAAAGGCGGTAAGATCATGGGGATTGCCCACCGTGACGAGTGGATTTTGTTATCCGCTGCAGAACTTAAGCCTCAGTGCCAAGCGCCAGAACGTGAGTACCGTTACTTTACTGACCATCCAGGCCGTTGGTTAAAAGAGTAATCAAAAGCAGTATCGAAGAAGCTAAAAATGCCTGCGATTGCAGGCATTTTTATCGGCGAGATTAACGTGTCTGGCAGATGCCGCAAAACACTGTGGTGCGTTGACCAAGGCGGATTTCGCTGAGTAGATTGCCGCACTGAGTACAGGTTTCGCCACCGCGGCCGTAAACATGCAGCTTTTGTGCGAAATAGCCGGGTTTACCCTCGGCATTGGTGAAGTCCTTAAGCGTGGTGCCGCCCTGCTTAATGGCGTGGGCGAGGATTTGTTTGACCTCGGCAACCAGTACCGTTAAGCGTTCAATATCTATCTTGCCCGCCTCCGCCTCGGGGTGTATTCCGGCGGCAAACAGAGCTTCGTTGGCGTAAATATTTCCCACACCCACCACAATATGGTTATCCATCAGGCAGAGTTTGATGGCCTTCTTCTTACCTGCCAGCGCGGCCGCTAACTGATTGACGTTAAAGGCATCGGTCAGAGGTTCTGGCCCGAGTTTTTCCAGCAGTGGATGGGCTTCCTCAGGCAATTGGCACCATAACCAGGCGCCGAAACGTCTTGGATCGTTAAAGCGCAGAATACGGCCATTGGCGAGGACAAGATCGATATGGTCGTGCTTCTCCACTGGCGTGTCATGGGGCAGGATCCGCAAACTGCCCGACATTCCCAAATGCACTATGCTGGTGCCTGCATCCGTATCGATTAACAGATATTTAGCGCGGCGGCGCACTTGGCGTATGGTTTGGCCGATGATCTGTTTGGCAAGTTCGGGAACGGGCCAACGCAGTGAGGCGTTACGGATTACGAGGTCAGCCACGGTTTGTTCGACAAGATGTGGGGCTATGCCCTGACGGGTGACTTCGACTTCTGGTAATTCCGGCATGATTGAGTTCTTTTAGGTAATAAATTAGCTGGTGGATTTGGCATCGAGGATTGGCTGTAAATCGGCCCTTAGGCTGGGGGGCACTAAGTACCAGTTGCCAGCGGGTGACTTGAGTACACCGTCCTCGGGGAAATAAATCCAACGTTGCGATTGGCGGATCTCGGCAATTTGGATTACCAGTTCCTGCGGCTTGCCTGTGGGTTGTGGTGCCTCGCTGAGTGGCGAGACTCTTAGGCCTTGCCAAGCCTTGACCCATTGCGCACAGTTGAGCACCAGCGGATCGCACTCCCAACCCGAGGCTCGCTTATGCAACCACACGCCATCTAGCTGCAACTGCGCCAGCGGCGCATTGTCATCAAATAATAGTTGGGCATCACTCGGCACATTATGAGTTTTCTTGTCCATAAACGTCAGCACCGCAATGATAAAAATGCAGGCAAGAATAATGATGTTATTCCACTGTTTACGAGTAAGCGCCATGGTAAGAGTGACACAAAAAAGGGGACTGATGCCTTGAGTGTATCACGGCAAAATAGAGATGCTAGCCCTAGGTGAGAGGGGTTAACCGCCAGTGCTATTCATAAAGCGCAGGATTTGTACGCCGTTATTATCGAAAACATGCTGCTTAGGTTTGAGCTTAATACCTTGGAGAATCGCGGTTTTAAGTCGCTCAATGTCTCCGGGGTATTCTCGCACAATGCTTTTTAAATCAATGGAGTGTTCATTACCTAGGCAGAGCAATAATTGCCCCTCTACGGTCACGCGCACTCTATTACATTCGTGGCAAAAGTTGTGGCTATGGGGTGAGATAAACCCGATGTGAATCGGACTATCCGCCATGGTGTAGTAACGCGCGGGGCCGCCTGTGCGTTTATTAGAAAGCTGCAGGGGATAATGCTGGTTAATCATGGCCTTAACTTCATCACTGCTGCAATGACGCGCGTCTTTGCGCTCGTCCATTTCACCCAGCGGCATTTCTTCAATAAAGGCGATATCTAACTTACGGTCACGACAAAAATTAACTAGATCAATAACTTCATGATCGTTTTGCTGTTTAAGGATCACCGCATTGATTTTAATCCGCTCAAAACCTGCGGCGATGGCCGCATCAATCCCTTCGATAACACGTGCTAATTTGCCGTTGCGCGTCAGTTGGGTAAAGAGTTCGGGGTTAAGGGTATCTAGGCTGATATTTAAGCGCTTAAGACCCGCATCAAACATAGGTTTGGCAAACTTACTGAGCCTAGAACCATTGGTGGTCATCGATAAATCTTTGAGCCCAGGGAGCTTGCCCAGTAAGTGCACCAGTTGATCGCAATCGCTACGCACCAGCGGCTCGCCGCCTGTGAGGCGAATTTTAGTCACCCCCAGTTCAGTAAAGGCTTGGGCAATCCAAGCCAACTCTTCGAGGTGCAGTACATGGTCCTTGGGCAAGAAGCAGGGATCTTCCGTCATGCAATAGACACAACGGAAGTCGCAGCGATCCGTCACTGAGAGTCGTAAATATTCGACCTGACGGCCAAAGGCATCCACAAGTTGGCTCATAGAGCTTACCTGAACTTATAAAAGATCGGCAAATGGTTGAATAAACACAGTTTCACCCGCATTGACCGCCTCAGCGTCATCTCCAATGATGATAAGGCAATTGCCTTTGACCATAGAGCTGAGCATGCCCGAACCTTGGTTGCCAGTACTGGTCACGTGCAGCCTGCCATCATTACCGAGGCGATAAATTCCGCGGATAAACTCAGTACGGCCCGTGCGGCTACGCAGGGTTTCATCGGTGATCGCCGGAAATAACGGTGCCTGCCAGTTTGTTTCGCCAGCGAGTTTACGCAGTGCAGGTTGCACAAATTGCAGGAAGGACACCATCACAGCCACTGGATTGCCGGGCAAGCCGAAGAATAGGCTATCGCCGACCTTACCAAAGGCGAGTGGACGACCTGGGCGCATATTGATCCGCCAGAAGTCGATATTGCCAAGGCGTGCTAGCACGGCCTTGATGTAGTCGGCGTCGCCAACGGAAACGCCGCCAGAGCTAATCACCACATCTGCCTGCGCCGCGGCTTTGGTCAAGGTGGCTTCGAGAGCGCTTTCGGAATCTTCGATAATGCCTAAGTCAATGACTTCACAACCTAAACGTTTTGCCATCGCCTTGATGGTGTAACGGTTCGAGTCATAAATACAGTTTGGATTTAGCGCTTCGCCGGGTTGGCTGACTTCATCCCCGGTTGAGAACACGGCCACCGTCGGGCGGCGATAAACCGTCACACGGTCAAGGCCGAGGGAAGCTAATAAGCCCTGTTCGGCGGCGCTTAGGCGTGTGGCTTGGGTGAGGGCGACTTGGCCTTGGCCTATGTCTTCACCCGCAAGGCGTACGTGTTGGCCTTGCTGAATGCGACCATCGAAACTGACCTTGGCATTGGCCTCGTTAGCTAGCTCACGAGGTTGAACTGTATCTGCGCCAGCGGGTACGGGCGCGCCCGTCATAATGCGCACGGTTTCACCCGCTTTGAGTGTGCCCGAATATTGATGTCCGGCGAGGACTTCACCGACTAAGTCGAAGCTCGCTGGCAGCGGATCTTGATAGGCAAAGGCATAGCCATCCATCGCCGAGTTGGTTTGCTGCGGCACATCCACGGGCGAAATGCTGTCGCGGGCGAGCACGCGGTTATCTAACGCATCTAAACCTATGTCTTCCACCTCAGTGACAGGGGCGACATGGGATAAAATCTGCGCTAAGCCTTGGCTCACGCTGAGGTTTTTATCGCTACCCAAGGTGCAGGCATCGACAGTCGCAATCGGTAATGCGGGGTTAGGGGCTTGCCAGCTATTGGCGTATTCCATCACAAAGTCAGCAATTTGCGCGACATTGTTGAGGTCGAGTCTTCTTAGCTCGCTCGGCAGCTCAGTGTCATCACAGCAAGCGATGGCGAGAATATTGTCGTCTTGGGTATAGATAAACGGCTTGCCGTGGGCGGCGCGGTGCAGCTCAATTTTCGGCAGCGTGAGTTTTTTAAAGCCTTCGACTAAGACGATATCGACTTTATCGGCTTCAATTTGTTTGAGTAGGTGGACTAACTCAGGGTCGCCATCGCGGGCATCTTCGGTCATCAGCGCCCAACGCACATGGGAGGCTACTAACATTTGCCGCGCGCCGGCTTTGCGCATCTCGTAGCTGTCTTTACCGGGAATATCGACATCGAAATTGTGGTGAGCATGTTTGATCACCGCCAGACGCAGGCCGCGCTGATTCAACTCGGGGATCAATTGCTTGAGTAGGGTGGTTTTCCCCGTGCCGCTATAGGCACAAAATCCGAGAACGGGAATAGATAGCGGATTGACGAAGGGAGTACTCATTTGCACCTCTAATCTAGGAAATTTGAAGCCTTAGCTTTGGTTTATCTCTGCAGCCAGTCGTTGTTTTTGTTCTGGCGTGTTCACATTGACAAAGGCATTGGGTTGATCGGCAAAGGCCGCTACTGCAAAGCGATGTTTGGCATACCAAAAATCAATTTTACGCTCGCCCGCTTCGAGGAAGGCTGTCATCGACTCGCGCAGGCTCGGCTTTAGTAACATCACCACCGGCTGCTCTCGTTCACCATCGCTGGCAACGGCAAGTTCAGCATCGTTTGCCTCAATGGCGGCCAATAAGCGGGCGACTAAATCCCGCGGCAGCAGCGGACAATCACAGGGCACCACGAGCAGATAGTCTGCTTGGGTGTGACCCATAGCGGTGATCATGCCCGCCAAGGGGCCGAGAAACCCGGTATGTTCATCGCTCAACACCGTAAAACCGAACTCAGCATAACGTGTTTGGTTACGATTTGCGTTGATCAGGATCTCCTTAACCTGAGGTTTTATCCGCTCGATAGTGTGTTCAATCATGGCCTTGCCGTTTAGCTCGACGAGGCCTTTATCGTCCCCGCCCATACGGCGCGCCATACCACCGGCAAGAATTACGGCATCAATTTGCAACGACATATAAAGATCCCTGTGTGGAGTTTGTGGGCGTTTGCTGACGGGAGGTTATCACCTGTTGGTCTTCAATGTGCCACTGCTGCTCGCAAATGGCGGTGAGCGCACAGTTTTGATGGCTGCTTAATAGCATTCCCGTCCCTTGCTGTTTGAGCTGCTGGATCATTTGCAGCACTAAGGCTTGGGAGTCCTTATCCATATTGGAGGTCGGCTCATCGAGCATCAGTAACTTTGGCTGCAATATCCAAGCGCGGGCGATGGCGAGGCGTTGTCTCTCGCCGCCGGATAAATTGCTGGCTCTGGCCTGTAATAACGAGCCCAGTTGCGCCATCTCAATTGCTTGGCCAATTCGGCGTTTGGCCTCGGTTTTTGAGGCCGCAAAGGGGAGCCCGTAGGTCAGGTTGTAATTGACTGTGCCATCAAAAAGATAGGGATGCTGGTGGAGATAAACGGCTTTACCCAGCAAAGGGTTACGTGTCCACCATGCGTCCTTTTTAAAGCCGCTGACTTCAATCTTGCCCTTAGATGGCAGCTGTAGACCCGCGAGGATCTTCATCAGTGTCGACTTGCCCGAGCCGTTGTCACCCTGCAAATAAATAACGTTCCCTTGGCATAACTCGAGGCTGTGGGCTTTGAATAATAAGCGCGGGCCAAAGGACATTTCCAAGTCACGGGCGATCAGTTTGGCTTGGGTCATAAGTTAATGGCTCCTTGGCGTTTCTTTGCCGCGTAAACTACCTAAGGCAAAGTTGAGGATCAAGGCCAAGATTAGCAGCACTAATCCGAGGGCGATAGCTTGGGCGAAATCGCCTTTACTGGTTTCCAGTGCGATAGCCGTCGGGATATTACGTGTTACGTTTAAAATGTTGCCGCCGACCATCATAGAACAGCCGACTTCGGTGAGAATACGGCTAAAGGCTGCGACAATCGCCAGTAATAACGGCATACGCAGTTCGCGACACACGGTCCAGACCGCGCTAAACCAAGAGGCGCCTAAGGTACGTGAGGTTTCCCATGCCCGGCGATCGACACTGGTGAAGGCTGCTTGACTCATGGCGATCATCACTGGGGCGCAAATCATCATTTGGCCGAGGATCATCCCCTCTTGAGTGAACAACCACTTTAAATCCCCAAGCGGGCCGTTGCGGGTCAAAATGAGATACACCAGCAGGCCGATGACGACCGTGGGAATCGATTGCAATGTTTGCACTAAGTTAGTGACAAACCACTTTCCGGGGAAATGGGCAAACGCCAACACAAAACCGAGCACCATAGAGGGGACTAAGGTGATGAGCAGCGCCGCGAAAGAAACCGAAAACGAGACAGAGATGATGGACCAAACGTCAGGGTCCAATGAAAACAGCAGGCTTAACGCCTGCTGTAACAGTGCTAGCCAGCCTTCGCTCATTCGCTATAGGTTGCCTTGAACAGTTGCTCGCCTTCAACTTTGAAGTTGTTGATCATGGCTTGACCTTCTTTGCTGATCAACCAGTCACTGAAGGCTTTGGCGCCTTTGTGGTTCAGATCTGGGTATTTAGCTGGGTTGATCAGAATCACTTGGTATGGGTTCGCCAGCGTTTTACCGCCATCGAAATCCACGCCTAAGTCCAGCTTAGTTTTGTACGCCACGAAAGTACCACGGTCTGACAGCGTATAACCTTGTAATTCGTTTGCCATCAGCAGGGTTTTACCCATGCCTTGACCGACGGAAGTGTAACCTTTGAAGTCAGGAGTCACGCCTGCGGCTTTCCATACTTCTAACTCTTTGATATGGGTGCCAGAGTTGTCACCACGAGAGACGAAAGGTAAGCCAGATTTGGCGATTTTCGCGAAGGCTTCTTCGGCAGTTTTGCTTTCACGTAGTTTTGCTGGGTCGTTTTTAGGACCTAACACCACGAAATCGTTTTCCATAATGCCACGTGGCTCAACACCAAAACCGTCGGCAACAAATTTTGCTTCAGCACTTGGGGCGTGGGTCATCACTAAATCCACATCGCCTTGCTCGCCCAGTTTCAGCGCTTTACCGGTACCCGTTGCGATAACTTGTACTTTGTAGCCTGATTCACTTTCAAACTTAGGCAGTAATTCTTTTAACAGACCTGAGTTTTCAGTACTGGTGGTGGTGGCTAACTTGATCACTTCAGCAGATTGAGCGGGTAACACTGTGAGCATGCTGGCTGCAACAACCAGGCCCAGTAATGACTTCATATGGGATTTCACGTTTAGCATGGATACTCCTTGGCGAAAAATAGGGTTCCGACTCAATTGCCTACTGAGTGGAGGTTCCGTAAATTGTAATGCGTTCGATTGAAAGCAAATAGGATGCCAAACCAACAATGACGCATTTACGTTCACAGCTTGATCTAAATTGTGACCCTGATCTCAGGCTTAACAAATAGTTCGCAGACAAATTGTCTCAGCGCATGCTTCTTATGGTTCATAGTGACCTATTTGTCTAGTTTCAATGCTAGAATTGGTCGCAATTGAGTCAAAATGTCCAGAAGTGAGCACTATGAGCCAGATAGATAATAACCTCAAGCCCCTTCCTTCCGCTGTGTCTGTCCTGATCGTCGATGACGAGCCCGGGATGCGTAGCTTTTTGAATAAGGCGCTGTCGAAGAAATTCGCCTTAGTCGAAACGGCGGGCAGTATTGAAGATGCTGAGCAGTTACGTAGTCGCTGCCACTTCGACCTATTGATTGTCGATATCCGTTTACCGGGGCGCTCGGGAATCGAGTGGCACGAAGCCTTAGATGAGCAAGGCCGCCGCTCCGATGTGATTTTTATGACCGGCTATGCGGATTTAGAAGTCGCGATTAAAGCGCTGCGGGCCGGTGCCTCAGACTTTATTATGAAGCCCTTCCACCTCGAGCAGATGATGTCGGCGGTTGACCGCTGTATCGAGCGCCGTTTGTTGCGCCGTGAAAACTTGATGCTGCGCCGTGAAGTCTCTATCGGCTATTCCTCCACCATTATCGGTAGCAGTGAGGCCATGAAGTCGGTTAAGCAAGTGATTGAGCGTGTGGCGCCGACCAATGCGGTAGTGTTAATTCAAGGCGAGTCTGGCACGGGTAAAGAGTTGGTTGCGCGCCAATTACACTTACTCAGCGGCCGCCAAGGGCCCTTCGTGCCCGTTAACTGCGGCTCTATCGCCCCCGAACTACTGGAGAGTGAACTCTTTGGCCATACCGCGGGTGCCTTTACCGGTGCTAAGGGAAACCGTGAAGGCTTATTCAGTTTTGCCTCTGGCGGCACCATTTTCCTCGATGAAATTGGCGAGATGCCCCTCAAGATGCAAACGGCCCTGCTCAGGGTATTAGAACAGAAGGCGATTCGCCCCGTCGGCAGTGAGAAGGAAGTCAATATTGATGTCCGGGTAATTGCGGCCACTAACCGCACGCTGGTGGATGAAGTCGAAGCGGGTAACTTCCGTCGTGATCTCTATTATCGATTGAATGTGCTGGATATTTTAATTCCTCCCCTGCGTGAGCGTCCGGAAGATGTGGTCGAATTGACCCACCACTTTACTCGCCAATTAGCGGCCGAATTGGGTGTGCGTGAAGTTGTGTGGAGCCATGAGGATATGGTGAAACTGCAACAACACGAGTGGCCAGGTAATATCCGTGAACTGCGCAATATGATTGAACGCTGTATTCTGCTGGGCAAGCCACCGGCGGAATATTGGAAGCAACAGGTGAAGACTGAATCTTCGGCTTCCCAAGGTTATCCCTTAGATTGGTCGTTGAAAGAAGTGGAAAAACACCATGTGACTAGCGTGGTGGATCTGCACTCTGGTAATAAATCGGCGGCGGCTCGGGACTTAGGCGTTTCCCGTAAGACCTTAGATCGCAAGTATAAAGAGTGGTTTGACGTTAGCGACGAGCAGGAGTTCTAAGTGTCGTTTTTTACTCACTTTTTTGGTGTCAGTTGGCAGCAAATGCAGGCCAAAGTGCGTTATCGCATTCTGATCCTCACCTTGCTGCCGATTTTGCTCACCTTGGTGAGTTTAGTGTTTATCACTATTTACTGGAATATCAGTTACACAGGCAAGCAACTGTTTATGAAGGTAAAAGCCGATCTGGCTGTGGCTGAAAATACCTTGCAACAGGTGCAGGTTCGTCAGGAGAAACAGCTCGAACGAGTGATGACCTCATGGACTTTTCAGAATGATTTTCGGCCCATTCTTAGCGGTGAGTTGGCCCACAGGGCGAGCATAGATACCTTTCTGAATGAGCAGAAAAAGCAACTCGATTTAGACTTCTTGCGGCTTGTGAGTGTTGCCGAAGCGGCGTCCGACCCGGATTTACGGCAAATATTACCGAAAATGGGTGGGCTCTTGCCCTATTCGGGATTGATGGTGTTATCGCCCGATCGCTTAGCCCGCATCGACCCAGACTTAGCCCAAAGGGCGGCCATCCCACTGTTGGCGACATTGCGGGCGCAGAGCCCGAATAAGCAAGTGGAAGACCGTGGTTTACTAAGCCGCAGTTTGCTGCCTATTCCCGACTTTGAGGGGAAAGTGGCTTGGTATCTCGATGGTGGTGTGTTGTTTAATCGGGATACCCGCATCGTCGACCATATCCGCGACCTCGTCTACGACAAGGGCACACTGCCAGAGCGTTCTATCGGTACTGTGACCATCTTCCTCGACAATATTCGCGTTTCCACCAACGTGCCTTTACACTTTTTTCCGCAGCCGAATGAAACTCAAGGGCGAGCGCTCGGCAGTTTAGTGTCGGAAGAAGTGCGTGAAAAAGTGCTGAATCATGGTGAGTTATGGGTCGACCGCGCCTTTGTGTTTAACGATTGGTTTATTTCCGCCTACGCCCCCTTAGAGGACATTCGTGGGCAACGTGTCGGTATGATCTATACTGGCTTCTCAGAATCGCCCTTTATCCATAACTATCTGCTTAATATCATCGAGTTAGGCACTATTCTGATGCTGGTGCTGCTGATTTCCGGTTTATTGGTTTACCGCGGTGCCTACAGCTTGTTGCAACCGATAGAGCGTATTCATCATGTGGTGCAAGCGGTGCAGTCGGGGCGCAATGTGCGTATCGGTGCCTTGGGGCTAGATAGGGATAACGAATTGTCGAACCTTGCCGAGCAGTTCGACCGTATGCTCGACTTATTGCAGCGGCGCAACGCACAAATCCAAGCCGCCGCCGAACAACTCGAGATGAAAGTCGAGGAGCGGACTCGAAGCCTGCAGGACAAAACCTTAGAGTTACAGCGCAACGTGGCGCTGCTCAATGAGACTCGCCAGCAGTTAGTGACCAATGAAAAATTAACCGCGCTGGGTGAGCTAACCGCAGGGATTGCCCATGAGATCAACAACCCAACGGCGGTGATCCTCGGGAATATGGAGTTACTGCGTTATGAGCTTGGGGATAATGCTGAGTCGGTAAAAGAAGAAATCGATCTTGTTATCCAACAGGTTGGCCGTATTAGCACTATTATTCGCAGCCTGCTGCAATACAGCCGCCCAGGTGAGTTTAACGCTCCCTTAGAGATGCATCCTATTACGCCTATCATCGAGGAAATGCTGGTATTAGTGCGGCACTCGATTCAAAAACAAGAAGTGGTGCTGATAACAGAACTGAACGCCAGTTGCCCAGTGCAGGTTAACCGCCCGCAGTTATTGCAAGTGCTGATTAACCTTGTTGTTAACGCCGCCCATGCGATGGATGGCAAAGGCAGGATTTGGGTGCGAACCTATGATTGGCTGCAACAAGATATGCCGATAGGGGTGAAAATCGAGGTTGAGGACGAAGGTTCGGGGATTGCCCCTGAGCAGCTAGGGCGGATTTTTGATCCCTTCTACACCACGCGTAAAGACGGCACTGGCCTTGGATTATCCTTAAGTTACGGCATTATCAAGCGAATCGGCGGCACCATAGAGGTGAGCTCTGTACTGGGTAAGGGGTCTATCTTCACCATTGGCTTGTACCATGAGGCGAAGGAAGATCAGCAAAACAACCCCTACGATGGCTTACATTTTTCCGGCCAAAGCACCGAAATGTCATCTTAGAAGCTACTCTGCACGAAATGCTATAGGATTGATTTACTGAATAAAACGCAAAAAAAAGCCGGATGATGAATCCGGCCACAAAAGAGTGTGTGTGAGCAATGTCGTGCTTGCAAACTCAGGAGCACTTTAACAACGTCAGATTACCAGTCATCCGTGTTAAAGATGAGTTTTGGAACGCAAGTTAACGATAATCATTCTCAATTAGGTTTGCAAGCTATTTCTCGCAAAAAATGCACATTTTTATGTAAATCGCTTTTAAGCTGTCGCAATCGACTTGCTTAAATGCAGTTTATGATCGATCAGGCTTTGCGGATCGGCCTTCAGTTCAGTAATCAAATACTGGTTTCTAATCAGCAGATTGAGCATGGCAGGGAAGCGATTCATGGTTTTTACTTGGATCAGCTTGTAGCCTTGGCGGCTCGCCCACGTTTCTTGGTATTCCAATAGGCTCTGTGCCAGCCCTAAGCGTCTAAAGTCGGTCGCGACACCGCCTAACCAACTGTAAAACACGGCATCAGCCTGCTCGTATCCCAGCTTAAAGCCTGCCAATTCACCTTCCACATAGGCTAAGAGAATCAAGCAAGTCTTATCTGAGAGACGTTCCGCGAGGATTTCGCTCGTTAGCGGGCGGTCAAGTTCAGGGATTTGCTTGCTCAGTTCGATAAGCTGTGTGGTCAACTCAGGTGTCAGAGCTGTCAGTGCTTTGATTTCAATTGAATACATAATTTTCTCTCACAGAAAATCAGCCCCAAATGCGCATAAACACAGTGGGGCTGAACAAAAAACTGCTCAAATTATAACAGGTCTGGCCAGTTGAGTTAATCAGGAAAATGATTTTTGTGGACTGGTTTGCAAGATCTTGTCTTGTAAGACCTTCAGCAGGACGCCGTAGGCGGGCAGGAATAAGCCTAAACTCACGAGTAATTTGAAGCTGTAATCCACGGCCGCGATTTCGGGCCAGTTGGCCGCCATAAAGCTGTCTGTCGAGGCATAAAAAGCGACACTGAAGAACACTAAGGTGTCGACTAAGTTACCGACAATGGTCGATGCCGCAGGCGCGACCCACCAGGAACGGCTTTGGCGTAGGCGAGCGAAGACTGTGATATCCATCAGTTGGCCAATCAAATATGCCGCGAAGCTGGCGAAGGCGATGCGAAACACAAAAGTGTTCCATTGGCTTAAGGAATCAATCCCTTGGAAGCTGCCTTGATGGAATACCACACCCATGACATAGGAAATCATCAACGCGGGCACCATGGCCTTGAGGATGATGCTACGGGCAGGTGTTTGTCCAAAGATGCGCACGGTGAGATCGGTCGCGAGATAGACAAAGGGAAAACTAAACGCGCCCCAAGTGGTGTGAAAACCAAACAATTGAAACGGTAGTTGTACCAAGTAGTTGCTGACGCAAATAATCAGTATATGAAATCCCACTAATAGCAGGAGTGCGCGGCGAAGCTGCGCAGGGGTTAACATTAACATATGTGGCCTTTTTAGTTGTGTAGGGCGGGGTGAGGGAACCCGCTAAATGATCTGTTGTTATTTTACCCAAAATCAGCGTGCTGAAATCGGGGTCGCCATTATAGTGACCAGGCTTGAAGATGCAAGCTTACTGTTTATATTCCAAGCAATTTAGCTGCTCTCTCCAAGCGCGAGTGATCGATATGGTCACAGCATGGGTATAGAAACTATTCTACACTCTTAAGAAATGGGAGGAGAACGCGATGCGATCATTTCTTGCGGCCTTGTGTTTAAGCTTTTTGAGTTTGTGCGCTTTCGCTACGCCGAGTAAGCCTGTGATTATTCATTTGGTTACTGCTACTTGGGAAGGTTTCGCGAATCCCGATGAAACGGGTTATTACTTCGATATTTTGCAACGTACTTTTCCTGCGCCCGAGTGGCAACTCGATGTGCAGTTTATGCCTTTTGCCCGCACTTTATACCTGATTGAGCACAACAGAGCCGATATGATCCTCAGTGTGTATCGAGGTGATGTGAAACAGAGTTTGCTGAGTGAAAATCCCGTCGAGGTCGATAGTATTGATGCGGCCGTGACGCCGGCAATCGCGGCCAGCTGGATTGGTATTGAAAGTTTATCCTATCGTAAAGTTCAAGCCATGTTGGCCTATCGATTCAATATGCTCACTCCAACGCCAATGTATTACGAAGAGAGCAGCGATATGCTTAACATGTTGAATAATCTCAATGCGGGACGAGTCGATGCCGTTTTAGATTATCAGCCGGATATCTTAGCGTTAGCGCCAAAAATGAAGGAGCCGCAAAACTTTGTGGTGATACAAGGTGTGTTAAAGGCGGAAGCTTTTTTTGCGTTTTCGAATACCGATAAAGGACGAATGTTAAAGCAACAGTTTGATACGGCACATAAAAAGCTTATCGATTCTGGAGAGCAAAATAGGCTATACACTGAGACCAAAGCAAAGGGATTTTAGTGTTTATCAGTAGCTTAAAGTTCAATCAGGATCGACATAATCGTCGCTAACTTATTCTCTAGCTCTTGCCATTCCGCCTCGGGATCTGAGCCCGCAATAATCCCCGCACCAGCAAACAGATTGATCTTGCCAGGTTCAATCAAGGCGCTGCGAATCGCCACCGAAAACTCACTCTCATACTTATTGAAATAGCCACAGGCACCGGCGTACCAACCGCGCATATAGCCTTCACGTTCACGAATAAAGTTCATTGCAGACTGTCTGGGAAGACCACCCACTGCTGGAGTTGGGTGCAGAGCCTGTAGCAATTGGAAGTCATTCACGCCCTGCTTTAACTCGGCACGAATGGCGCGGTGGAGATGCTGAATATGGTTTAGCTTAAAAATCGTCGCGGTTTCTTCGGCGCCCACATGCTGGCTCAAGGGGGAGAGCATACTGACGATATGACGGCGAACCAGCTGGTTTTCTATGCTGTTTTTGTTGTCTTCGAGCAGCGCGTTGGCCAGTGCCGTGTCTTCTTCTTGGTTTAAGCCACGTACAGTGGTGCCAGCAAGCGCCTCGGTAAACAATTCCTGCTGACGACGGCGAAATAACCGCTCTGGCGAGCAGGAGATATAGGTGCGCTCAGGGCTAAATTGGAAGCCAAATTGGAAACTATTCGGATTACGCCCCTGCCAGCAGGCTAATACCATCCAAGGATCGACCTGTGCATTGACCTCAAGCTCTGTGTGGCGCGACAGCACCACCTTGGGCGTCTCTTGGTTAAACTTGGGGTCAACAACTTGCTCGATTAAGGTCTTCCAACGCGGAAAATCGGGAATATCGGTGCGGCTCAACAGTGCAAGTTTATTGGGCGGTGTGAGCGGACGAGCCGGCTGCACGGCTTCTATCGCGGCAATGGCGAGGTCTATTTCCTCTTCGGGATGCCTATCGGCAAAGTTCAGATTGACCCGCAAACTGAACTGATTGTCGCTGCGCCTAAATTCGATACGCGGTAACACAAAACGACTGTTACCAAACTCGGGCCAAGATTCGATGCTGCGGTCAAACGCCACGCCGCCGTAGTAGCGGATCTCTGGATTGCTGGATAAGGCGCGCTGCTGTTCGTAGACGTTCGCTAATGTTTTATCGTCGACACCTGTTTCAAACTTAAAGTCTTTGCAGGCGCCAATCGCTGCCACTTCTTCAACCTTGTCGCGTCCATGCCAGTAAATGCGCGGATATTGGTGTTGGGATGCCAACCACGAAATCAAAGGGATAGAGACAGTTGTTAAGGATAACTGCACTATCGGCTCCGTCGGTGGAACCTGCTTCAATTGAATGAGTTTGTCGATGAGAGACTTAAGGTCTTCAGACAGGGCGTGAGCGGGCAAATAAAACTCCAAAGGTAACGAGATGAAGGTAGTGGCTGAAGTTCCGGCAGTCAGCGATAAGTTAATCCATTCTTTTTAAAGTCATTTACACCAAGTGGGTGAGAACGTGTAAATAAGAATCTTTCGCTCAAATTAAAGGCCGAGGCCGCGAGTGTCAAGATGCAACCCACGAGTGTGTGACTTTTGCCATAGTCTCATTTCGAGACGCTAAAAAATGTGACCTAGATGGGTCTTTTTGTCGATACCGTCGTCTGTGTTGGACATTTTGTCTCTTTGTGACAGATGGCGTTTTCCATTTGTTGCAATTAGTCGATCTGAGTTGGTTTTTGATTGTTTTTCAGTTGAGGCGGAAATTCCTCAGACCACAATAGGGGGCACATCCTAAACTTCCTGTATGACAACAATAATATGATTACCAGAAATACCGCCTTTAGAGTGTCGTCCTTAGCGCTTGCGATTGGGTTGAGTTTTAGCGCCAACGCCGATGAAATCGCCCGTGATCCCCTGCTGAATGTGAATGAAGTCATTGTCGTCCATGGTGAAGGTGCCGATGCCGAGCAATTGGCGACCACCCATTGGAGCATAGACGAAGCCGAAATCCGCGCTTTAGGTGCGCAGACCTTAGATCAAGTACTGAAGAATGTGCCCGGGGTGTATATCCGTGTGGGTGGTGATGGCACTCCAAGGGTCGATATTCGTGGTTTTAAGACACGCCATGTCACTTTACTGGTGAACGGCGTGCCCATGAGCAGTGCCGATGATGGCCAGTTCGACCCAAGCGTGATCCCAACCAGCCAAATTGCCTCGGTTGAAGTGTCGGTCGGACCGACCTCAGTGCTGTACGGCCCAAGTGGCGCTGGTGGGGTGATCAATATTATTACTAAGCAGGGCAGTACTGCGCCTGCTCTGTCTGGACGCTTGGAAGCGGGCAAAGACAATACCTTCAATGGTGATATCAGCGCCGCTGGCTCGGGTGATGATTGGCAGGGATTGGTGAGTGTTAGCCGTCAACAGACCGATGGCTACCCTATGTCGAACGATTTCGAGCCGACCCAATATCAAGACGGTGAGCTGCGTGCTAACTCAGATAAAGAAGTCACCAACGTCTATGCCCAAGGCAGTTACTGGTTATCGGATAAGACCCAATTGATTGCCAACATGGCACTGCGCAATGGTGAGTGGGGCAAACCTGCCCGTGATGGTACTGGTAGCGGCAAACTTAAGTATGAACGTACCGACGATTACGACTCACATACCTTCCAACTTGGCTTAGCCCATCAGTTTGACGATACCTTTACTCTGCGTGGATTTGGTTATCACAATCAAAGCGATACCTTAGAAGCGGCCTATGCCGATGAAACCTATCAGGCATTGACGCAAACTCAAGATGGCCGCTCCGTGGTGCAAGGGGTCAATTTACAGCTGATCACCGATTTCCATAAGGCCGGACTGTTAACCACCTCTGTGATTGCTGAAGAACAGAGTTGGAAGTCAGTCGTCGATACTTACTCAAGCGATACTGGCAGTGGCACGGGGAATAACTCGGGCACAGGCTCAGGTTCTGGCAGCGGCTCAGGTAGCGGTAGTGGTACAGGCTCTGGTGGTGGCACTGGTAGTGGCGGCGGTACAGGCTCGGGTGGTGGCACTGGTAGCGGCGGCGGAACAGGCTCGGGTGGTGGCACTGGTAGCGGCGGCGGAACAGGCTCTGGTGGTGGCACTGGTAGTGGCGGTGGAACAGGCTCTGGTGGTGGCAATGGTAGCGGTTCCGGCGGTGCTGAAAACCTAAATGATTCTGCATGGTTATATACCGCTGCGGCCGAATATCAGTATCAATCTGAGCACAACTATGGCTTTACCTTCGGTGGTGCCTTCCACTCACTCGATACCTCCGATGGTACGGATGATAACTACTCGGCAATGGCCTCTAGCTATTGGCAGGTGGTACCCGATTCACGCTTGAGCCTGAGTGTGGCCCGTAAAGTGCGTTTCCCCTCTATGGTGAACCTGTACTCGCAATCATCGGGCAATAGTGAGCTAGAAGCGGAAGAATCTAAACATGTCGAGCTGGGTCTGGAGCAAAACTTACCAGCTAGCACCGACTTCTCGCTCTACGGTTATTACACGGATGCGAAGAACTATATCGCCAAAGATACCGATGGTTTCTACCAAAATATGGGGCGCTATGAGTTCAAAGGGATTGATTTCCAAATTAACAACCATGCGATTGAGCATTTAGATCTGAGCTTCTCCTACAGTTTCTTAGATTCGAAAGAAATGGAAGGCGACGATACCTTAGATGCGCTGCAATACCGTCCTCGTCATCAGCTGCGCTGGCAGATGAGTTACGAGTTCCCCTTCGAGACGCAAATTCACCTGAATGTGGAGCGTATCCTCGATCAGGTTTATGCGACTCAGGTGAAAGTGAACGGGCAGAACCAGTATCAACAACAGTCGCTGGATAACTACACCCTAGTGGACATTAACTTAGTGCAACCGCTGATCGCCGATAAGTTAGAAGTGTATCTGCGCGCCACTAACCTATTGGATGAGAACTACTACCAGAGTGAAGCCCTGCCTCAGGCTGGCCGTCAGTTCTTTGTGGGTGTGAACTGGCAAATTTAAGATGAAATTACTCGAGCTCGAAGGTGTCAGCTTTAACTATGGCAGCCAATTAACCCCTGTATTACTGGAGGTCAGTCTAGGGATTAGCGCTGGTCAATGCCATTGTGTCAGCGGGCCAACGGGTTCGGGTAAATCGAGTCTATTAAACCTGCTTGCGGGCGTGCAGAATCGCCCGCATGAGGGTGATATTTGGCGTCATCCCGAGCTGATCACTGGCTTAGTGATGCAGGATCCTCAAACTCAGCTATTAAGGCAAACCGTGGGCGCCGAAGTCGCCTTCGCCTTAGAGAATCTCGGCATTCCCGCCGAGAATATGTTGCCTAAGGTGCAGTTAGCGCTGCGACGCGTTGGGTTGTTTCTGCGGCTCGATACCCAAGTCAGTACCCTTTCCCTCGGCCAAAAATACCGTTTGATGATCGCCGCTCAGCTGGTGTGCGAGCCGCACTTATTGCTGCTCGATGAGCCATGGGCACAGCTCGATGATCACGGTGTGGCTGAGCTATTAGTGGTGCTGCGCAATCTTATTGCCGAAGGCATGGCGCTGGTGCTGGTGGAGCATAATGCGGCGGCGTTTGCCGAGATTATCCAGCATTATTGGCAATTGGAGGCTGGCCGTTTATCCGCAGGTATCTACACAGTTAGCGATACTCAACCGATTGATACGCCAGTTAAACCTTGGGGATCCTGTCATGTAGGTAAAGTGCTGGTCAGCGCCGAGGCGTTCGATTTCTGTTTCGACGGTAGTCAGCCTTTGTTTAGCTGTCCGCAGGGGTTTCAGTTACATGCGGGTGAGATAGTGACTCTGGTCGGGGATAATGGCTCGGGTAAAACTAGCCTACTAAAATCCTTAGCCGGGATGCTCAACCTAAAGCTGCGTTTGCCGCTCAAAGTCTTAGGTCGTAAACCTAAATTGGGCATCTATGGTGCCGAGTTAGGATTATTAATCCAAAGGCCGAGTCGACAACTGTTTGAAACCAGCGTGTTAGCCGAGATGCAATTTAGCCTGAATCGTTTCGAACTCCCTAAAGAGCGTGCCGAGCAAATGCTGCTTGATCTCGAGTTGATGGCGCTTGCCGAACAATCTCCCCATAAATTGTCCTACGGGCAGCAGCATTTGGTTGCCTTGGCATCCTTGGCCTGCCTGCAGCCTAAGGTACTGTTACTCGATGACCCGCTTGCTGGCATGGATAAGCACTATTACCGAAAAGTGTGGTTCCTGCTCAAGCGTCTTAGGGCGCAGGGCTGTGCGATTCTAATGAGCAGTCACAGAGTGGTGGAGCATAGTGCCGTGTCTAGGCAACTCAGTTTACACAATGGCTTGCTGACGGAAGATGCTATGGGGATGGAGGAGCGCTATGTGGGTTAGTTGCCGTCGCTGGCGACTACGAGCTCGCAGGCGTTGGAGTCGCGAACGCCAAGAAACTACGCTATGCGCGCTATCGCTATTGTTGGTCTGTGTGCTCTCTGCCTGCGCCTTTGTGTTACCCGCCGATTTATTACTGCCGTTGGTGGCGATCAATGGCTTGCTCGTGCTCCATGGTTTAGCGCGCCGCGGCAGCATCATGGGGGTGGTTAAACTCGGCGCGATTCAACTGACAATTACCTTGAGTCTGTATCTGTTGCTCTATGGGGTTGGCCATTTAGCTCAAGGCGCCGTGGTGGTCGGGCGGATTATTCTAGCGACTATCCCCGGCTGGTGGTTGTGTATCACGGCGGCGCCCGAGCGTATCGGCGAAGTGTTAAGTGCTTTTTTGCCAACTAAATGGGCCTTTGTGGTGGCAGCTTCTTTGAGTCTGCTGCCCTTTATGGCGGACGAAGTGCGTGAGATTTACCAGATCCAATGTCTGCGCGGCGCACGCATTACCCCTAAGGCGCTGCGAAATCCTAAAAATTGGCCAGAGCTAGTGTATTGCGTGCTGTTTCCCGTATTAATCCAATTACTTAAATTATCTCGTCAGATGGCGATTGCGGCCCAGAGTCGTCACTTTGGCAAGAGTACGCGTGTCACCCATTGGCACTCACCGAGAGACAAAAAATGAAGAAAAAACTCCCTCTGAGTCTACAGGACTCGTTGTTTATTGGTTTTTGCGCCACCTTGCTGGTGGCCTTGACGGGAATGTTAAGGCTCAAGCTTGGGATCTCAGGTCACAGCATGTTTTTAATGAGCTTCTTCTACTTGATTTGCTACGGCGTGCTTGGGCGTTTCGGCAGCATGATTGCCTGTGGCGGGATAGCAGGCTTAGTCGCCATGGCGCTCGGTGTCGGCAAGGGCGGCCCAATGATTTTATTGAAGTTTATCTTACCAGCGATTGCGATGGATCTCGTGGCTTTACTGTTACCGCTCACATTAAGCCTGCATTGGCGCTGCGTGATCTTAGGCATTATTGGCTGTATGGCCTGGGCGGTAAAAGTGGCGCTTACCAATGCATTGGCGGGCATGGCCTTCGACGTCGTGCTTATCCAATGGGGAGCAAGCGTGCTTAAGGGCGGATTCTTTGCCACCTTAGGTGCCTTGCTGGTGCCGCCTGTGTTGCATAGGCTTAAGGCCCATGATCTCCTCCACCGCGACAAGTTTTAACTGCTAGGAATACCGATGAAAAATTGGCTTATTTGTATCGACGATACCGACGACATTGGCACTAAAGGCACAGGCGAGATTGCCGAGGAAATTGCACTATTACTCGCGCAAACCTCGGGGGGCAAGGCCTCCTTTGTGACGCGGCATCAGTTGTTTGTGCATCCAGATATTCCTTACACCTCCCACAACAGTGCCATGTGTTTTGCGTTGCAGTCGCCATTATCGCAGGCGGATATCCATCGTCTGGCGGTCGCGCATCTAGTGGCCGAATCGGCGCCAAAGGCGGATCCTGGCATTGCAATTTTGGATATCGATTCCGACTATGATGTGAATACGTTGATAGACTTTGGGCTCAGAGCCAAGCGCGAAGTGATCACCAAAGCGGCCGCTTATCAGCTTGCCGAGCAGTTACAGATCCAACTCACCGAGCACGGTGGTACTGGCCAGGGCGTGATTGGTGCTTTGGCGGGATTAGGGCTGCGTTTAATGGGCAGTGATGGGCGCGTTAAGGGGCAAATCAAACTCGGTCAGCTTGAGGAAGTGTCCCTCGAGTTAACTGTGGCAGAAATACTCGAACAGACAGGCCTCGATGCGGTAATGAGCACAGATAAAACCCGTTTAGCGGCGGATGAAAAGGTTCAACTCAAAGGCAAAGTGAAGGCCGTTTATCTTGAGCATCAATTTGTATTGCTCGTTAGCCGTGACGGTGAGCAGTGGCGTAATGCGGGCAAACAAGCATTGCAGGACTATTGAGGTGAAGATGAACCAGGAACTTCTCAACCAGTTTGAATACGAGACCGAACGTTGGATTTTTCGAGCGGGTTTGCAGCAATATCCTGAAGCAAGGCGAGCGGCACAGCTGTGTTCTCGCTTTGCGCCCGACGATGAGGATGAGCAGGTCGATGATGAAATGCGCTCTTGCTACAACTGCCAATATCGCCGCTGGATGGTGACAAGCTTCGAATGTATGATGCTAAAAAATACCGTATTATTAACCAATTAGCTCTTGGTTGAGCAATACCCCATCATTCTGCTTGGTTTTTATCTGGTTCTTTGATGCTCGTCATCAAAGCATATGGTGCTTTTCCCTCCCTCGGCTTAGAATGCAGGATAAACTGTCCTATACTACCAAGAGATAAGTCACAGCTAATATGCCCAATAGGGCGGCAAGCTGCGTAGTAAATAGCAGTCATTTTCTCTATGCCTTGGGGTTGCTAGATATGAGTGAGTCGGCAGAATCAGTTGACCTAATCAAATTGCCCGTGTCGCAATTGACACTGGGTATGTTTGTCAGCGCGATAGACAAAAGTGATCAAGGTCGGCTCGCGATTGCGAATGCAGGACAAATCAAGCATAAGGATGCGATTGCTAAATTAACGAGGAGTGGGATCAAATTTGTTTGGGTCGACACTGAGCGGTCGGCCGAACATTGCGGTTTTAAGCGCAAAGCCAGTAACGATGGGTCTGCTGGTGTTAAAAAGCCGTTAGCAACCCGCGAGAATCAGCAAAAGCAGGCACAGGTCATTCTGACTGAGGCTAAGGATTTGATCCGCAAAGTCTTGTCCGAAACCTTTGAGGGTAAGGCGATAGAGGTCGCCCCCTTCGAAGCCCTAGCCGACAGCATGATTGAATCGGTTTTATTGGATGAAGATGCACTGAGATGCATGTCAGCACTGCGTTCAAAGGATGCTTATCTGCTTGAGCATTCAGTGAATGTGGCCTTCCTGCTGGTGACTTTCGGTAAATACCTTAAACTCGACCGTTCAATTCTCAGGGAGATGGCGGTCGGTGGTATTTTGCATGATATCGGCAAGATTAAGGTCGATAACAAAGTTTTGCACAAACCTGGCAAACTCACCCCTGAAGAATTCGAACATATGAAGCTGCATCAAGTCTATGCACTTGAGATTATGAACGAAACAAAGGGCCTATCTCAGGTCAGTAAAGACGTTTGTCTGATGCACCATGAAAAGCTCGATGGCCGAGGCTATCCTCGGGGATTAAAGGGCGAGGAAATCCCGCTCCATGGTCGCATGAGTTGTATTGTCGATATCTTCGACGCCTTAACCGCCACTCGTTGCTACAAAGAGGCCATGAGCCCAGCGGCGGCCTTTAAGATCCTACTGAGTCTGACGCCATTCCACCTCGATCAAGAGCTGGTATACGAGTTTATTCGCTGCGTCGGCGTGTATCCTGTCGGCTCTTTGGTCGAATTGTCCGACGGACGCGTAGGTATCGTCTGGACCTCGAAGGACAGGGACGCATTACACCCGATCGTAAAATGTTTTTATTCTTTAAAAGCAAAACGTTATACCGATGTGGTTATGGTCGATCTACTCAAGTCGGATCTGCATATTGAACGAGGCGTGTCGCCAAGCTCGCTGGATATCGATCCTAAACCCTTCTACTGATGCCTATTGCCGCACCTGATATCTGCCACGATGTCAGGTGCCATTCATTGCCCCGATAAGGGGAAAGGCCGTACACTGAGCCAAAATTTCCCAAGGGCTTTGTTATGAACAGTGTACGCAATTCTCTTCTTCCCATTCTCGTTATTCTGCTGTCTTTGGCGCTGTTAATCCCTGGCGTAACTCAGCCCATTTTGAGTCTCAATGGCAGCATAGATAAGGCCAAACTCACCGAACAAGGGATTGAGCAGGTCGCACAAAGTTTCGATGAGGATTCGGGGCGCGACAGTGCCCGCGGCATGTTGAATATGGTCAGTGGCCTGTTGGGGCTGAATAATCTCAAGGGCGAGGTGGAGGTATTACAGCAAACACGCAGTATTTGGAGCACAGTCACCGAATTATATAATACCGGCAATGGCTTAGTGGCTGGGTTGGTGATGCTGTTTAGCATCATAATCCCCGCGGTGAAACTCAGTCTGATGCTAGTACAACAAACCGTGAGTTCGGTTGCGTTGCAGTGGCGCATTCATCATATGGTCTCTGCGCTGGCGAAATGGTCTATGGCCGATGTGTTTGTGGTGGCTCTGATCATTACCTTTTTGGCGGGCAATGCCTCGGGTGGCATGGGCGAAATGCTCAAAACTAAGGCGCAGTTTGAGAGTGGATTCTACTTCTTTACCGCCTACTGCATTCTCTCCATCGCCAGTGGTTACTTAGTACGTCGTCCAACTCCGATTCTGTAGTTATACCAATCGTATTAAATATCTGTTCATTCAGCGGGAGTTAAACGGGCTTTAGACAAGGCGAAGGCTTGAAGGCATAGTGGCGCTCTGTCGAAAGCCTTAAACGCAGTATAAAGCCCGTTCAACCCCGCCCCTTCGGGAGCCTCACAGGCATCTCACTCCCGTGTTACATTGACTTAAAAGGGAATAACCATTTCTTCGTCAAGGCGCCTTGAATTGAGATGCCTGTGGTGCTCTGAACTGATTAGATATTTAATGTGATTGGTATTAATCAAAGGGCATACAGCAGGTTCTGTATGCCCTTTATCGTTAGGAAAGCGTGCCGTTTTGATAGATGGGCATAATCCAATAACGACAGGGATTGTGTTTACAGACCTTTGCTAGTGCCTCAAGCAAAGCGGTTTGCTGGCTTGCAGGGTGCATAATCTCAAACTTACAAAACTCCCGATAACCTTCCACCTGTTCCTTGATATTGAAATGGCTGTGCTCTCGGCTAAATCCGCAAATATTGCCCAGACTAAAGCCGGATAAAAACTCCAAGTCAATCAGGGTATCGACTATATCGTCCTTGATATCGTTTTGGGCGATCAGGACTAGCAGTTGTTCGGTGCTCATCGGCGTTTCTCCAGCCAAAAATACAACATGGGCAGTAAATACAAGGTCGTGATAGTGGAGGTGAGCAAGCCACCGATCACCACAATGGCCAAGGGTTTTTGGATTTCAGCACCAGGACCCGAGGCGAACACTAAGGGGATTAAACCAAACATGGCGGTAGTGGCCGTCATCAGAATGGGTCTGAGTCGCCGTGCGGCGCCCTGTTCGACCCGTTCCCTGAGGCTACCGAATAAGTATTTGGTTTGTTCGTAATAACTGACCATCACTACGCCGTTCAGCACGGCAACACCCAGCAGGGCGATAAAACCCACCGAGGCGGGTACCGAGAGGTATTCCCCCGAGAGATACAAGCTGACGATACCGCCCATCATGGCGAACGGGACGTTGGCGAGGATTAATCCCGATTTTGCCAGCGAGCCGAAGGTGGTGAATAAAATCAAAGTGATCAGCGCGATAGCAATAGGGATCACCAGCAATAAATTGCTGGTGGCGCGCTGCTGGTTTTCAAACTCGCCACCGAAGCTGACGCTATAGCCGCTGGGCAGTTTGATCTCCTTGGCGATTTTGCTATTAAGCTCCTCCACAAAGCCCACAATATCCCGCCCTTGGACGTTGGTGGTGATTACCGAAAAGCGATTTCCCTGTTCCCGCTCGATAAGGATTGGGCCCTGTTTATAGCTCAATACCGCCACATCGCTTAGGCGTTTTAGGGAATGATCTGGCATTACCAATAACTGATTTTGCAGTTCGTTAATGTTGCTTATCTGCGCCTGATTATTAGCGATAAGCACGGGCGTGCGCTTCTTCCCTTGCAGCACTTCGGTAACAACCACGCCTTCGAGTTGGCTCTTGAGGTAGCGGGCAAACTCCATAGTGCTCATCCCAAACCCTCGGGCCAGCTCATTATCTAAGGTGAGATTGATAAAGGGGCTGCCTTCAATCATCGCCATCTTAACGTCGACGCTGCCCTGAGTGGCGGTGACCAGCTGTTCTATCTCACCGGTGAGTTTGCCTAAGGTCTCGATATCATTACCGAATACTTTTATCGCGACATCGCCAATGCTGCCAGTGAGCAATTCGGAGACGCGCATCTGTATCGGTTGCGTAAAGTTAAAGTTCACGCCGGGATATTTAAGCAGCGCAGTGCGGATGGCATCGATAAGCTGCTCTTTGGTCGCAAAACGCCATTCGCTGCGGGGCGCCAGCTCTAAAAACACATCGGTTTCGTTCAGCCCCATGGGATCTAAACCAATCTCATCGGCGCCGGTGCGCGCCACCATCTGCTTGATTTCAGGGATTTGGCTTAGTAGGGTTTGTTGGATCTGTTTATCGATAGCGATAGAGGCATCGAGGGAAATCGAAGGGGATTTCTCTAACTGGAGAATAATGTCGCCCTCATCTAAGGTCGGCATAAAGGTTTTCCCCACCAGACTAAACAGGCCGAGACTGACGATCAGCAAGCTAAAGGCGGTAAGCATAAAAGGTTTTTGCCAACCAAAGCAGGCTTTTAGGCTGACAAGGTAAAGATGCTTGAGCTTTTCGATGGCCTTAGGTTCTTTTGCGGCCTTCTCATTCACGAGATACGAGGCAATCACGGGGATAACGGTCAGCGATAACACCAGCGCCGACAGCATGGCAAACACTATGGTGATGGCGACTGGGGTGAAGAGTTTACCCTCTAAACCACTGAGGGTAAGCAGTGGCGAGAACACTATGATCACGATAACCGTGCCCGACACCACAGGAATGGCGACGTCTTTGGTGGCGCGAAAGATCAAGTGCAACCGCGGTAAACGCTGTTTAGTGGCGATTAAATTCACCATGTTTTCAACCACTACCACGGAGGAGTCCACCAACATGCCGATAGCGATAACGAGGCCACCGAGGCTCATCAGGTTCGCGGAAAGATTGAAGTTATCCATCATCAAAAAGGTGAACAGTGCGGCCAGCGGCAACGACAG
Organism: Shewanella mangrovisoli; assembly: GCF_019457635.1. Classification (NCBI taxonomy): domain Bacteria; kingdom Pseudomonadati; phylum Pseudomonadota; class Gammaproteobacteria; order Alteromonadales; family Shewanellaceae; genus Shewanella; species Shewanella mangrovisoli. Next base: position 4,672,496 of record NZ_CP080412.1, on the reverse strand, counting down.
GGACACCACTAACGCGGCGCGCACATTCCCTAAAAACAGCGCCAGCAATACGATGACCAGCACAACTGCCTCGAATAGCGCATGGGAGATGGTCTCGATAGCGGTATTGATCAAGTTAGCGCGGTCGTAAAAGGTGTTTATCTGGCTGCCTTCGGGGAGAGTCAGGCTGATTTGCACCAGCTTTTCTTTAATGTTGTTAACCACTTGTGCCGTATTGGCGTCCTTGAGGGCAATGATTAAGGCTTCGGCGGTTTCGTTGCCATCCTTAGTGACGGCGCCGTATCGCGCAAGGTGGCCAATCTGGATATCGGCGAGATCCTGCAAGCGATAGACCTTGGCATTATCGGCTTTGATCACTAGCTGTTTGAGCTCGTCGATATCATCGATGCGTCCCTCGGAGCGCACTATGATGGTGTCAGTGCCTATGGTGAGCTTACCGGCACCTTCGTTGTGATTATTCTCCACTATCGCCTGTTGCAGCGCGGCAAAACTCACGCCCGCAGCCGCCATCGCCGCAGGATTGGGGCTGATGCTAAAACTCTTGGCATAACCGCCAAGGATATTCACATCGGCAACGCCGGGCACTGTGCGCAGCAGCGGCCGAATTTCCCACTCGAGTAATTGACGTCGCTCCAGCAGGGAAAGATTGGGGTTTTCGAGTGAAAACATAAAGATTTCACTCAGCGGCGTGCTCATGGGCGCCACACCGCCACTCACGCCTTCGGGAAAACTGTCCCAGACCGCCGAGAGGCGCTCGCTCACCTGTTGGCGCGCCCAATAGATATCCGTGCCTTCTTCAAAATCGAGGGTGATATCGCTAATGGCGTACTTAGTGGTCGAGCGCAGAATCGATTGCTGCGGAATGCCGAGCAGCTCGGTTTCAATCGGGACAGTAATCTGCGCTTCGATTTCCTCCGGCGTCATGCCGGGAGCCTTGAGGATAATTTTCACTTGGGTTGGGGAAATATCCGGAAAGGCATCCAAGGGAATGGCAAACCAAGCGCGTGCACCAGCCAACATGAGGATCAGCGCCACAATCAGCACAAACAGTCGCTGAGTGAGCGAAAAACGGATCACAGAGGTGAGCATCTTATTCGCCTCCTAAACCGAGCATGATGCCTTTCACTGCGGCAACCGACTGAGATAGGACTTGCAGCTGGCTCAAGTCTTGATCGCTGGCGACCATATATTGCTCCGGCGTCGAGCCTAAAATATCGACCGTTAGTGCATTGAGCTGATTATCGGACTGAGTGAACACTTGGCTGTCTTGCTCCCAACTAAACACACTGTTTTTGGGCAGTAAATACACGGCTTTTTGATACTCGGGAACAACAGTCATTTGCTGACCTAACAATAGGTTACATTCCTGCGGCACCGCCGATGACCAAGCCGTGACAAAGGCGCCTTCGGCAATCGCCGACAGTGACTCAATCGCGATATGGCATTGATTAATATTGATGGCAGACAGGGAGTGGGACTGCCCTGTCGGCACATTCACTTTGATGCGGATGCTGTTATTGGGCACCAGTGAAAACAGTTGATCCCCGGCCATATAAGGGCCGCTGATGGCATTGAGTTTAACGATACCGTCGACGGGCGCGGCGACCACTAAGGAGTCGGTAGCCGCATCCGTGCTGTGGACGCGTTCCATAAAGTGCTGCATATGCTCGTATTCGAGGTGAGTCGTGAAATAGTCCTGACTGATCTCACGCCATTTTTCGGCGCTTATGCTGCCATTGGCGAGCAAAGGTTTGTTGCGCTCATAACGACTTTTGGCGAGTTGATACAGGCTCGCCGCGGCCTCGACTTGGGCGAGGTAGTGGAACACTTCTGGCCCTGTGAGTTTGACTATCGCTTGGCCTTTACTGACGCGCTGGCCTTGGCCGACGAGAAAGTGCACCTGCTGGATATTCTCGGGCGTGCTGATCCAGTAGTCATTGCCGGGGAGGATTTCAACCTGCGCGGGCAGTGGGCTGCCCTCATAACTGGCGACTCTTTGTGGCTGGGTGTAACTAAGGTCGAGATTGCCTAAGGCGCTAATGGCTAAGCTTTCGGCCTGCGCCGAACCTACAACACTCGCGGATAAACAGAGAAGGCATGCGCCGTACTTGGCCATCATAATGAAATTCCTAAGGCTTGTAGTTGTTGAGAATGCAGTTGTTGCAAGCTGACGCGGTTGAGCGCCAAGCGGGATTCGGTGTCGAGCGCTTCCATATAGCGGCGCAGCCAGACTTCATAACTCACCTGATCTTGATCTTTTACCTTGGCGAGTTCCTCGGTAATGGTGCGGCTGAGGGCGAGTGCTTGGGTGAGTAAGTGCTGTTGTTCGACGAGGTTAGTTTGCTGGCGGACTAATTGATCCCATTGGTTTTTAAGCTCGAGGGCGCTACGGTCAAGATTGAGGCTTTGCTCGGTATTTGCTTGTTGCCATTGGGATAAATCGCTCTGGGACAGCGCCGAGCCTAAGGTTAACGGCACTGATGCGGCTATGCCTAATTGCTGATCATCCACGCCAGCATCCGCGGTATTTTTTGCCGTGAGTGAGACGGTCCAAGGATCGCGCTCACCCGCTTGCTGAGTTTGGATCAGCAGCAGATGTTGCTGTTGTTGTAGCTTCAACAATTGCCATAGGGGGTGCTGGGCTAAGGCATCGGCGCCCTTGCCAAGCGGACGGTCAGTTTCCTCTATCACGCTTGGCATCTGTTCTTGGCCCGTCAGTTGTTGATACAGGGCTAAAGACTGAGCTTGTTGCTGCAGAATGTCGGCGCGGCTTAAGGCGATATCGACACTTTCCCGCTCCAGCAGGAGAGTGTTGGTCAGTGGCAATTCCCCCGCATCGGTTAGTTGTTTTTGCTGGCGATGGAGTTTATCGAGCAACTGCTGTTTGCGCTCAAGCTGCGCCAGTTTGACTTCGCTCTGGCGGTATTCCCACAGGCTCTGCCTTAATAATCCCGAGAGATACAAGCCTTGCAGGGCCGTTTGTTGTTGATGGATTTGCTCGGCGAGCTGTTTTATTTGCTTATCGCTGCTGTGTAGTGCGGGCGATTTAAATGGCAAATTGACTGAGAGTTCCTGCTCGTAGCTGTTACTATTATCCAAACTCCCGAGATGGCTTAAGCTGACGCTCGGCAGGCCTGTGAGCCAGGTCGAGCTGGTTAAATTGGCCGCTTGAGTATTCGACGAAGTGATATGAGCCAACCTCGCTTGGCTGCTCGAAAGCGTTTGGGAAAGTTCGGCTTCCGCCGCAAGACACAGGAAACTACTGCCGACTAAGCTGGTCAACAGACATAACTTGATACAAGACGAACTGACAGACATAACATGATTCTGTGGTATTAAACAATGCTGTCAGTGTAGGGATTGACGGCTGAAAGTCGTCGGGGACCTGTATCATAAATCCGCCTATGGTACATATGTCCTATAAAATAATTGATTGATTTTGCTTTTATTTAGGAGTTTTAGATGAAGGATATTGTCATTATTGGTCTGCTGGCACTCATCATGTGCTTTAAGCTTTTTGACATTAGTTCCGACATTCAATTAGGCATTCCGCAATGGCATTTAGTGCAGGAAGCCATACTCTTAGTGCTCACCGCAGTCGGGGCCATCTACCTCAGTTACGATTTAATTCGCCGCTCGCGCGAAGTTAAAGCCTTAGCAAAACGCCTCGAGTACGCCGATAAAAAAATCGACAATATGTCGACCCAAATGCGTTCCGCGAGACAGGAATACAGCCAAGCCGTCGCAAACCAGTTTGATACTTGGGGTTTTACCAAGAGCGAGCAGCAAGTCGCGTTTTTATTGCTCAAGGGGCTGAGTTTTAAAGAAATTGCCGAAGTGAGGCAGACAAAAGAGAAAACCGTGCGCCAACAGGCGTCGACCATTTATGGCAAGGCCGCCGTGGATGGTCGCCACACCTTTTGTGCTTGGTTTATGGAGGATTTTATTCAAGAACATAACCAAGAACTGGCGGCAAACGAGTCCGATAGCGCCCATAAAGCCGCTTAATCTAAACGCTCAGGCTTAGTTGTTATAGCTATTTGTTATTGAAAATCGATATTGGCTGGCTTTTTGGTTCTAAACAATAATGAGCATCCCCTAAGTTTGTCGGAGGATGCAATTGAAAAACTCGCTGCTGATTGTGTTTTGCCTTATTGCCTTGGTTGCATCCACGCAAACCACAGGATTACTCCGCTCGCTGATCGAATTTTCCGCCTTTTTAGGCGTACTGGGGTTGGCTTGGCGGATTAAACCCAACGCCGAGTAGGCTTCCGCATCAGTGTGTCAATTTAAGCCGCTTAGCTTAAATCCAATCTATTGAAAATACAGAATATAACCTAAAGACGTTACCCCAATCGCCGCCCACAGAACCACGCCCAGCAGCAAAGGCTTAGGGCCGCTCGCCCGCATTTTTTGCACCGTAATCCCCGCGCCAATCAAGAATAGACACAGAACCAAGGTACGTTTCGACACCATAAACAGCGTGTCGTAGAGCGGCTGAAACTGCGGCAGCCAATGGGCGATTGCGATCGCTAAACAGTAAAATCCGATAAAATACGGTAGGTTAAGCTTACGTTTATCGCCGCCAAAGATCAGCGCACTGACAAGGGCGATAGGGATAATCCACAGTGCGCGCGCCAGTTTAATGGTCGTTGCGGTTTTAAGTGCTTCATCACCATAGGCAGAGGCCGCGCCGACGACTGAGGAGGTGTCATGAATCGCGATGGCACTCCACACGCCAAAATCGTATTGGCTCATATTGAGCAAATGCCCGAGGGCGGGGAATAAAAACAAAGCCACCGAGTTGAGTACAAATACACAGGCTAATGCGGTGGCGGTTTGGTCTGGTTTGGCATTAATGGCGGGTGATACGGCGGCAATGGCGCTGCCGCCACAGATGGCGGTGCCAGAGGCGATTAAGTGCCCTGTGATCGGGTCAAACTTCAGGGCGCGAGTCACCATAAAGCCTAAGATCAGCGTAAAAATAATCGAGCCGACAATTAATCCGAGGTTATGGCTGCTGGCCGCAATCGCGGCATTGAAGTTAATGCCAAAGCCTAAGCCGATAATCGAATAGGACAGTAATTTTTTGGTGAGGGCGGCGATATTCCAGTCGTTTGGCACCCAACCTAGGCTGGCCAAGGTAAAACCAAGCACAAGCGCCATAGGGGATGAGATAACAGGCGCGAGACACAGTAGCGCGGCGCAGATAAACACAAGGCGATGGGGTTGCTTAAGTTGCGAGACTATCGATGAAAAATTCATAACGCCTTAGGTTTGCGACTGAGTGTTATCGTTCCAATCTTGGGTTTTCAGCTCCATCCACATAGGCATGGATACTCGAATAAGCCAATCGAACAAGCATTGGGACGCTGACAAAGACGGGCATTATAACGATTGGGTTCAGCTTCAATAAAATCAATTTAATTTATTTTGTGAGTCAATTTTATTGAGTCTTAATGGGTAGGTAGGTTTGAAGTAAAAAAAGGAGAGTCGCCGACGGCAGCTCTCCCGTGAAAATATGCGGAATTTAGAGATTTACGATACGTTGCAGGCTGTAGTCGCCACCATCTTTAGCGGTAAACAGCTTGTCTTGAATATCGTTAGCGCTTGGCATTCCCGCGTGTAACAGGCTTAACCAGTGGCGCGAGGTGGTGTTGCGTGTCTCTGTGGGTTTGGCGGCTAGCTCAACGGGCGTTTCGATTTGCACATCTTCCAAATTCGCTAAATCCCGTGCGCCTATCATGCCAGTGCGGTCGAAACATAACTCTACATGGCTGCCTTGGTCCTGCAACACTATGGCGCTTGGCGCATCTTTAGTGCCGTTGAAGGCAACAAACTGCTTGGTTTGGCGTAATCCGCTGTGGCTGCCGTCGGCAAAAAATGCCAGCAGATGTTGGTAGTAAACCACATAGCTGATCACATCCTGGTGCGAACCCGCATCCAGTGGGAAATGACGGTCGAGGAACTGCTTCGCCTGGGCCAGTTTTTCATGCTCGGCCACGTTCACTTGGGCGACGGCAAGCACTTCTTCTGCGATGAAGCTGTTTAGATTCGGTTGGATCTGGTGGCTATTGATAATTGACATATTCATCGCTGTATCCTCTACACATTCAAATTAAAAATTAGGGCCTTGATTTCACTTCTAATGGTTCAACGTTTGTCTTCAATTTGGTTTGTCCGACAGAGTTAATGGTTAAGCAGTGTCAGGTGGATAACCTGTCTCGATTGCTTAATTTGTAGTCTAGTCTTTTTTTGACTACAATTTCACAATAAAAATTTTACAATGTGAATTTTACAAAATGCGCAATGACCAGAGCTTGATGAGAAAGTCACATTTCCTAGGGACAAAAATACGTAACCTACGGAAACGTAACAATTTAACCATGGAAGATTTATCGGCACGTTGCATCCGCGTCGATGCGGGCAGTGCGCCCTCTGTGTCATATTTGTCGATGATCGAGCGTGGAAAACGCGTACCCAGTGCCGAAATGTTGGCCGTGATTGCCACGGTTTTTCAAAAGGATGTTGACTGGTTTTTAGACGACGTGCCCGAGGAAAGTGCCATCACGCCGGACAAAGGCCGCCGTGGTGGGATTAGCGGCATGGCGCTCGAACCCAGCTTTTTGTTTTCAAATGATATTTTGCAAATAGCCATCCCTGAAATGCTATCCCAGACTGGGATCTCGGGCCGGCAATTTGCCCACTTATTAATCCGCGCCCATCAGGAACATCATCAAAACCATTTCCCCGATCTTGAGCGTGCCGCCGAAGAGGTTGGGTTAAAACGTATGCCCTTATCCCTCGAGGAGATGCTGGATATTGCCAAGGGCGTAGGCTTAAAAATTAAATGGATAGATAGTACGCCCCAGGAAGTGATCGACGAGCGCGGCGTAAGCTCTCATCAGTTAGTGACTTCCTTCTTCGAGCCGCCCAGCACAATTTACATCAATAAAGTCCTTAAAAATCGCCCCAGTCGACTGAAGTACGATCTCGCCGCCCATATCGGCCATTGCGTATTGCACAACAAGGATGGGCTTAAGAGTGTGATGATCTCCGGCCGTAAATTGGAGATGGATGAAGAAGTGACGATGCAATCTAATACACTGAACGCACAAGATATTTTACATGCGTGGCGCGACTTTGAGTCAAGCTTTTTTGCCGGAGCCTTGTTATGTCCTAAGGTGCCCTACCGACAGCTACTCGACCGCCACGGTTACGAAATTGAGGTGCATAAGCAGCTGCAAGTGTCGGCCTCGGTCGCCATGCGGCGGATGACTGTCGTATCGCCTTATCCCCATTGGCATTATTTTGATGCTTACGCGCCGGGCAAACTCAAAGCAGTTTACCGTGGCAATGGTATTCCCCTGCCTTGGGGCAACATGCGGCTGGTGGAAGACCCTTGCCAGCACTGGGCGGTGTTTAGAATGATCAGCGAGCCTTCAGTTGGGACATCCGCGCAAATTTCGATTTTAAATGTAGGCAATGAGCCACGGATTTACTGCTGCGAGTCGATTAAGGTCGAAGACTCGGCGGGCAACCCCCATGTGCTCTGTGCCGGTATCGATTTGAATCCGGCCATTGAAGCCCAAGGCAAAGATGCGCTCTCTATCGCCCATGATTTAAAAGCCGCCTGTGTCTCTGGCGGCGGCTCGGTCGCGATTCCCAAGCATATTAAAAGCGATCTAGTCAGCGTGGCTAAGATATTGAATATCAACTGGATTGAGCGCGGTATTAAAAATGATGCCCGACTGATTTGCTCCCGCGGCGCCGTCTGCCCACGGCAACCCAGCTGTTATCAAGCGGGTAAATCGCAGTGTGATGGGGCAACGTAAATCACTATTTGATTTACGTTGAGTTTTGCGGCCTTACGGCCGAGAAAGTCGTGGGGCTTCACCCCACACCCGACCAAGGAGGACTGCTCGTCCTATCCTCCTTGGATGCTCCATGACGCCCCAACGGAGTTGAAAGCCCCTTGTGCTCATAGCCAAATTTGCTATCGCTTCCGAAGGATGCGTCCATGCACCTGCGAAAGCTAGCTCGCCATCCATGGCGAGACTCACGCAATTTGTCTATTCGCCCTGCGGCAACTCCGAGGGGAGTCGTATTCTGCGGCATTAGAGGTGAAACTATGTCAAAAAAACAAAGCCTTGAAAAATATTCTAGGCAGATGATAAGTTGCTGCTAAAACTAAACATTTATCAAAAAAATAACATTTAAGATGTTTCTAATGGGTTTCACGAGAAATCTAATAATGCACTGTTAAGGGATATACATGGAAGTCAGGAACGTAATAGAGATAGATTTCAGTCAGAAACTTGAAATCAAAATTAATAACCAATCCCCTGTAGTGCTGACAGATCTTACAATGTCGCTTCTCAGTATTAGTCAGCAATATCATAGATTTATCGAGTCTGAAACTAACCAAGACTACAACCCTAGTACGGAGCTTTTTGTAAAAGAAGTTCGCACAGGCTCGATCATTGTCGAGCTGGTAGCTCTTACGATGCCAATTCTCCCATTAGTATGGAATGGTGGGTCGCTCTCTGAGTGGACAACTCAGGCTAAAGCTGTCATCGATTGGCTACTGGGTAAAGTGGGCACGCCGCCGAAAGAGATATCCAAGCAAGACTTGAAACAATGGAAAAATATTCTAGAGCCAGTAGCAAAAGACCATGGTTCTCAACTTAATTTCACCGTATCTGACGGTGGAACTGTAATTAACCAGTTTTTTATAAACTCTCAAGAAGCCAGTGCCGCCCAAAATACAATTCAGCGCCAACTCGAGCGTCTTGAAGAGCCTGATGATCACATTCATAAAAATAAGGTAATGTACTGGTATCAAACAAAATTTGATACAGAGTCCCATACTGGCGATAAGGCGACAATTGAAGATATTTCAAAAAAACCGTTAAAAGTAATATTTGAAAATAACGCAGTGAAAGAAGCTATGCTTGCAGGGGATGAGCGGTTTGCTAAGCCTTGGCACAAGCTTGCATATGTCGTTGATGTTGAAGTTCAGACAATAAATAGTGTGGCAAAAATGTACACTATTCTTCGTTACCACCAAGAGCATACATTTGACCCATTAGAATAAAAATATATTTCAATTAAATTAAGTAATTATATTTTTGTTTAGTTTCTGTAGGTGTTTAGTTTCACGCATACTTTAAGATTAAGCACTGGCATGTAAGTGACCGTTGGTGGCATGGATGCCGCCGTCGAGCCTATAGGGATATATTCACGGCGAGTCACTGGAATGCCAGTGCTTAATCATTCACAAGGCTTTAGTAATTGCTTTGGAAGTAAGAAAGCTAAGCCCTAATCTGTCCTGTGCCTGAAACCAGATATTTTTCAGTGGTTAAGGCTTCGAGTCCCATGGGGCCGTAGGCATGCAGCTTAGTAGTGGCGATACCGATTTCGGCGCCGAGGCCGAGTTCGCTGCCATCGGAAAAGCGTGATGAGGCATTCACCATAACGACCGAGGCATCCACTGCGCGTTGAAAGCGGGCGGCGGTGAGTTCATTGTCGGTGCAAATCACCTCGGTATGGTGGCTGCCAAACTTAGCGATATGTTGGGTGGCGACCTCAAAACTGTCGACTTGGCGAATGGCGATTTCTAAGTCCAAGTATTCTTGGCCAAAATCTTCTTCTGCCATATAAGTGCAGGCGTCGAAATACGCGGCGGCCGGAGGACATGCATTGATTTTAACTTGATGCTCGGCTAGTGCTTTGGCGACGCGGGGCAAGAATCGCGGTGCGATATCCTTATGCACTAACAAGCCTTCGAGGGCGTTGCATACGCCTGTGCGTTGGGTTTTACCATTAAGCAGCAAATCCAAGGCGATATCTTGATTGGCGTCCTTATCCACATATAAATGGCACACGCCCTTAAAGTGCTGAATAACCGGAATGCTACTGTTTTCAGTGACGTAATTAATCAGTCCTTCGCCACCGCGGGGGATGATCACATCGATAAATTCCCGCTGCTGCATCAGTTCGAGCATTAGGGCACGGTCAGGATCGGGGATCACGCTGATAAGTGCTTTAGGCAAGCCATAGGCGGTCAGTACCGCCTGTAAAATGCTGGCGATCACTTGGCTGGTGTGTAGCGCTTCCTTACCGCCACGCAGGATCACCGCATTGCCGGATTTAAAGCACAATGCGCCGGCATCGGCGGTGACATTAGGGCGCGCCTCATAAATCATACACACCACGCCGAGTGGCACGCGCATCTTACTGATAGATAAACCATTGGGGCGTTTACCGATAAAACGCTCACGCCCAACGGGATCGGGCAGAGCGGCGATGGTTTCGATTCCTTGCGCCATCGCCTCGATGCGGTGTTGGTTCAGCGTGAGGCGATCGACCATTGCAGGGCTTAAGTTATCCTGAGTCGCTCGGTGCACGTCAATTAGGTTCGCGCTTTGGATTTCATAACTTTTTTCCCTTAATGAGCGCGCCATATCCAGTAATACGGTGTTTTTAAGCGACTCATCGAGTTGGGCGAGTGTGCGGGCCGCATGGGCGGCATCGGCAGATATTTGTTTAATTAGGCTCATAGTTTCTCCACTCAAATGGATTTAAGAATGGCGATATTCTTATCGGAAATGATGGGGCCGGTTTTTTGCTGGAATTCACTGGCAAACGCCTGATCATCCTGCTCGGTAATAAAGCTCAGTAGGCAACTGCTGTAGTTAGATTTGGCTTTCGCCAACTTAGTGCCATCGCCTTTACGCACCAGAATGGTGTCGCCTACTGAGAAATCCCCTTTGACTTCAACCACATCATCGCTGGTTAATTGCTCGCTGTGCTGATCGAGTGCGAGGTCAAAATCATCCTCGACGATCACTTCGCCCTGCGCCTGCGAGGTGTGGGTCATCCAATGCAAATGCTCCTGCATCGGTTTTTCGTAGGGGGTAAAGAGGGTGCCCGGATTTTGCCCCTTTAGCAGTTGGCTAAAGGAATCGGCATTAAAGCCATTGATAATAAAGGTCTCAATGCCGTGGGAAATGGCTTTTTCGGCGGCTTGGATCTTAGTGCGCATGCCTCCGGTGCCAACATCGCTGCTGACGCCTCCCGCCATGGCATAGATATCGGCATTGATTTCAGTTACTTGCTTTATCAACTTGGCATTGGGATGCTCGTGGGGATTTTGATCGTAGAGTCCATCCACATCCGAGCAAATCACTAAGGTGTCGGCATCGGCCGCAGCCGCCACCATGGCCGAGAGATTATCGTTATCGCCAACCTTGAGTTTGTCGGCGGTCACGGCGTCATTCTCATTGATAATCGGCATTAAACCGTGTTCGAGCAGGCTAAAAATAGTGTCTCGAATACTGATATAACGCTCGCGATTACGTAAGTCGCCATGGGTCAGCAGCAGTTGGGCGGTAGGAAAATCAAATAGCTTATTCCACGTCGCCATCATATCCGCCTGACCCGCGGCCGCCATGGCCTTTTTGACCGTGACACTCGGCTGAGCTTGGCCCTCAAAATGATGCCACCCAGCGGCAACCGAGCCGGATGAAACCAATACCACTTGAATACCTTGGACACGGCAATAAGTAATAAACTGCGCGATCCCCAAGAGATAATGACTACTGCAACCTTGCTTGTGGGGCGCGATTAAGGCGCTCCCCACTTTGACGACGATACGTTTACGGGGAGAGTCTGTCATAACGCCTCCTTAGCTTTCCTCGGCCAGTACACGACCAGCCTGATGGAACTGCTTAGTGGTTTTAGCGCACGGGTCGTTATCGAATTTGCTCACCAGATAAATCACTGTGCTGCTGACACCAAAGCCTGGGATCATCTCATACACTAAGCTACTCAATGCCTTACCATCGGCAAGCACGGGGGCATAAATCCAAAAGAGTACCGTGAGCGCGCCCGAAATAATCCCCGCAATCGCTGCCTTATGGGTGAGATTGGCTTTATACAAACTAAACAGCACCAGTGGACCGAAGGCGGCACCAAAGCCTGCCCACGCATTACTCACGAGGGAGAGGATGCTGTTAGAGCGATCAAGCGCCAGCAACGTTGCGACAATGGCAACACCAGCGACCCCGTAACGACCCATTTTCACCATCTCTTGCTCGCTCGCTTGTTTCTTCGAGAGGGTGCGATAAATATCTTCGGTCAACGAACTCGACGAGACTAATAACTGCGATGAAATCGTGCTCATAATGGCTGCGAGAATTGCTGCCAGCAGGAAGCCGCTGATTAAGGGGTGGAACAGTAGCTCTGAAAACACGATAAAGATGGTTTCAGGATCCGAAAGCTTCATGCCAAATTTATTGGCGTAGGCGATACCGACCAAGCCCGTCGCTAGGGCGCCGATAATGGTCACTGTCATCCAACTGATGCCGATGCGGCGTGCGGTTTTAATATCGGCGACCGAGCGGATCGCCATAAAACGCACAATAATATGCGGCTGGCCGAAGTACCCGAGTCCCCACGAGAGGCTGGAGATTAAGCCAAGTAGAGTCACATTTTGCATCGCGTCGGTAAAATGCGGGATCGACTGATAGGCAAAGTTCATCATACGATCTGCGCTGGTAAATTCTTGATATGCCACGAAAGGTACTAAGACCAAGGCGACAAACATAATGCAGCCTTGCACAAAGTCGGTAAGGCTAACGGCTAAAAATCCCCCCAACAGAGTGTACGACACCACGACGGCTAAGGTGACGACTAGGCCAATATCGTAGTTCAGCCCAAAGGCGGATTCGAACAACTTGCCGCCTGCGACTAATCCCGCCGAGGTATAGAGGGTGAAAAAGATCACTATGATGGCGGCGGCAATTATACGAATGCTGTTATCGGCCTGACCAAAGCGTTTGGCGAAGAACTCAGGAATCGTCAGCGCGTTATCGGCGACCTCAGTGTAGACCCGCAATTTAGGGGCGACAACCAGATAATTGATTAGAGCACCAATTAATAATCCGAGGGCGATATACAGGGTTTCAAACCCCACTAGGAACATGGCGCCGGGCAGGCCCATCAGCATCCAGCCACTCATATCCGAGGCGCCAGCCGAGAGAGCCGTTACGTGCGGACTCACTTGGCGGCCACCTAAAATGTAACCAGAGACATCATCGGTCGACTTACGATAGGCGAACAAACCAATAGCGAGCATGGCAATAAAGTAAATTGCCAATGAAACGTAAGAGAGGGAATTCATCGATTATTTTCCTCCTAACGCTTTGTTATTTTGAATGAAGCTCGGTTTCAAAATGACAAAGAGATAGGTACTTAGAATGGCGAACAGGCAGAAATATTGTAGTGTTCCATGAAGGCGTTCCCGGGTGGAACGGATGATCTGTGAGATGGGGTTTTCATCTGTAGCATGCTTAGCTGACATAATGCCTCCTTGTTTTATTTAAGATGAATAATAGTTAGTGCTATAACTATAATAAGATCTTTATTAGTGAAATATCAAGTTGAAATGCCCAGTTTGCATGCTTTTGGTTGGCGTAAAACAAGGGAAATTGATTTGAATACTGATAAATTTACCTGTGCATTTAATGGTAAATTGGGGCGAAAGAGCTGGATGTTAAGTGCGGATACATAAGCTTGATGGCTTAGCGTTGAACATAAAAAAGCGGCGCTGAGAATATCAGAGCCGCTTCGATAAAATGCAATATTCACAGGCTATAGAGCCTGATTTAAGGCTTGAGTCATGCGCTTAGCGCATAGTCACAAATTCCTCAGCACCAGTGGGGTGGATGGCGACAACGGCATCGAAATCGGCTTTGGTGGCGCCCATTTTCATGGCGACACCAAACCCTTGGAGAATTTCGTCCATACCAAAACCAATGCCATGAATACCCACGACTTTTTCTTCTTTACCCGCGCAGACTAGCTTCATTTTACAGGCCTGACGGTGGCTAGTGACGGCGGTATACATTGAGGTAAAGCCTGAGGTGTAAACCTTTACATTATCATCACCGTATTGCGCGCGGGCTTCTGGCTCGGTTAATCCCATAGTGCCAATCGGAGGATGGCTGAATACCACGGTTGGGATTTGGCTGTAATCCATTTTGACATCGCTCATGCCGTTGAATAGGCGCTCAGAGAGTAAACGACCGGCCTTAACTGCAACGGGAGTCAGCTCCACACCGCCCGCCATAATATCGCCCACGCAATAAATGCCTTTGTGGGTGGTATTTTGCTGCGCGTCGGTAATCACATAACCTTTGCTATCCAGTTGCACCTCGGTGTTTTCTAAACCGATATTGCCTGTTGCTGGTGAGCGGCCAATGGCCCAAATCAGGCAATCGACGGTCACGCTTTCGCCATTCTCCAGATTTAGAGTCAGGCTGTCGTCGGCATTTTTGACCACAGATTGTGGGACGCTGTTAGTGTGCAGGGTTGGGCCTTCGGTCTTCATGGCATCGACTAGGGCATCGATTAGCATAGGATCGAAGTTACGCAGCGGCGCATGTTTACGCACAAACAGGTGAGTCTCACTGCCAAGTGCATGTAAAACGCCCGCGACTTCGACGGCGATATAGCCTGCACCGACGACAGCGACACGTTTAGGTTGTTCGCGCAGGGCGAAGAAACCATCGGAATCAATACCGTATTCCGCACCCGGAATGTTTGGGATAGTTGGCGCGCCGCCAGTGGCGATCAGGATATGGTCAGCCGTGTAGTGCTCACCATTTACTTCAATCGTGTTGCCATTAACGAAGCGGCCATAGCCATTCAGCAGGGTGACTTTGTTATTGGTAAAGCCGCGACCGTAGGCCTCGTGGATACGACCGATATAGGCTTCGCGGCTGTTCACTAAGGTGTTCCAGTCGAATTTGTTGACTGAAACATCAAATCCATAATCTTTGGCGTAGAGGTTCATGGCTTCGGCGATATGCGCGCCATACCACATGACTTTTTTAGGTACGCAGCCCACGTTTACGCAGGTGCCGCCAACATGTTTTGCTTCGATGAGTAGAACTTTAGCGCCACGCATGGCAGCTCGGTTAGCTGAGGCGATACCGCCGCTGCCTGCGCCTAGGCTGATATAGTCAAAATGTTGAGCCATGAGTTTCTCCGTCTAACTCTAAGAATGAGGTGCTTATTAGCAGAAGGTCATTGTAGGTTGGAATGGGTTTGCAGACCAGCCCATTAGGTTGCTTTGCTATAGACCTTGTTTTGCCGCCAAAAATCTCAGCAAAGCACCTACTTTATCTTTGGGCGGTTAGCTCAAACTTAACGGCGATATTGGCAACGATAGTGATCGTCTTGGTTTGGCCCTTCGGCGCCGCATTTGAGGCATTGCCATTCCTGCTGACGGGCACTGAGTTCATCGGTCTGATAGCTCGCGGCTTTGTCGGGGCGGTTGCCAATCTGGGTTTCGAGTTGTGACATGCGGGCATTGAGCCAACGACAACTGGGGTTGTTAGCGACTCTCTCTCGGCTGGCGAGTTGTTGCTTGCGGCTCTGCTTTTTCTTTTTCGATGACGTCGACTTTGCCTTATGGGTATTTGTTTTCGCAGGCACATTGTCAGTATCTATGACGGGAGATTGGTAATCTAAGGCGCTTTGTTGAGTCGGGATCGGGAGCGGTTTCCCTTCACTATCGAGTAGGGTTCCTAAAGGTAGGGGCTCAGTTGTGGCTTGTTTGGATAATGCTCCTAACTCAGGCTCGGCAGCAAATGATGATAAGCCATAAAATATCAATAAGATAAATGCGTTAGACAGCCATTTTATATGATGAGTTAACATTCCCTGTTCCTCGCCCATGCTGAGTCGTTCCATCGACTTCTTGAGTGTAGTTAGGGCGAGAAGAGTTTGCCAAACGGAGAAGCGTGCTTAAAAACTTAGAAACTCATATTAAAGTGGACACCCGCATAGGTTTGATCCTGCGAGCTAAAGTCGCCATTGGCGGCCGCTTCTAGTTCAATATCGTCCTGGGCAATGCTGTGGCTAATATGGCCACTGAGACTCATATTATCGGCCAGATCATAATTAGCCTCCAAACCAAATTGGAGGTGATTACGGCCATTGTGTTCTTCTGTTCGATATTTAAAATCAAGCCCTTGGGTTATATAAGGCGCGAGAGTAAAGCTTTCACTCAGTTGCCAATAACTGTGTAGACTCAGCTCGACAAAATAGCCTGCCGCCTCGGTGGAATACACATAACTCACCGAGGGCACTAACCAAGGGGCGGCGGTGTAGGCTAATTCTGCGAACAGTTCGTTATCCTGACAGCGACTGCTGCTATAACCTTCAATCCGCTGATAGCCCAGATTCGCCTCTAAGTGTTCGCTAAGGTTTAACGCGTATTCGAGACCAATGTTCCACTCGGTATAAGCTTGGCTATCGCCGCGTCCGACAAGGGCGTAGGTGGTGAGATTGCCGTATTGGACGCTAGCATTTAGCCAATAAATTCCGCCCTCGGCCAGATTATTGCGCCCCTGGGACACATATTTGCTATCCCAACCTAAGTCTAGATTCGCGGCCCAAGGTGCTGTGGTTGCTGCGGGTAATACGCTGCTTGAGACACCTTCGGTTTGCACTAAGCTCTCGTTCGCCAAGCACGGGTGACTCAAGTAAATGACGCTAATCACGCCGACGGCACTAAGGATGGGATGAAGTGAAGCTGCCATATTTAAGCCAATCTGATAAAAGATGCGGAATATGTGCAGATATTAACTCAGGCGAATATGATCGTTAATGAGAATGGATTCGATTTGCGATCAGCTCGTCAAGATTGAATAAGTAAATTTGGTGTAAATCTTAATTGTGAACTGGTTCGCTTTTTTCTTTGTTGAATACGGCTAGGTGTATCTGCGAAGGGGGCAATCGGTTTTCTCGCCTTGATAAATAGTAGATAAGCCCTTATTTATTAGCTACACAGATTGTAGAGGAACCATTATGAGCAACCCTTTGCTTAACGGCGCAAAATTACCGCTTTTTTCCCAGATTAAACCTGAACACATTCAAGTTGCCGTTGAGCAGGCCATTGCTCAGTGTCGTGCCAAGATTGATGAAGTGCTGCAAACCCCAGGGCCTTTTACCTGGGATAACTTAGTCGCTCCGCTCGAGCAAGTGGATGATGAGTTAAGTCAGATTTGGTCGCCTGTCTCCCATATGAACTCAGTGGTGAGCACAGATGAATGGCGCGCCGCCCATGATGCTTGTTTGCCACTGTTATCCGAATACGGCACCTATGTGGGTCAACACCAAGGGCTGTATCAGGCCTATAAATCCCTGCGTGCATCGGCAGACTTTGACCAATTAAGCCAAGCACAACAGATGGTGATTGAGCACAGCTTACGGGACTTCGAGCTTTCAGGTATCGGCTTAGACGATGGGCAAAAAGTGCGTTATGGCGAAATCGTTAAGCGTCTTTCTGAACTTACCAGCGGTTTTTCGAACCAACTGCTCGATGCGACCCAAGCTTGGACTAAGTTAATTACTGATGAGGCAGAACTAGCCGGTTTACCCGATTCAGCCAAGGCGGCCGCAAAAGCGATGGCCGAGGCGCGCGAACTAGAAGGTTGGTTATTTACCTTAGATTTCCCTTCCTATTTACCCGTGATGACCTACAGCGAAAACCGTAGCCTGCGTGAAGAGTGTTATCGCGCCTTCGTGACGCGCGCCTCGGATCAAGGCCCAAATGCGGGCGAATTCGATAATGGTCCCTTGATGGACGAAATCCTTGCGCTGCGCCACGAGTTGGCACAGTTGTTAGGCTTTGATAGTTTTGCCGAAAAATCCCTCGCGACGAAAATGGCCGAAACGCCTGCGCAGGTGATGGCATTCTTAAACGAATTAGCGCTGCGCTCTAAGGATCAAGCCAAGACCGAACTGGCTGAGTTAAAAGCCTTTGTGCTGGAGCAGTACGGCGTGAGCGAAATGGCTTCTTGGGATTTGAGTTTCTACGCCGAGAAGTTACAGCAACATAAGTATGAGATTTCTCAAGAGTTGCTGCGTCCTTACTTTCCCGAAGATAAAGTGCTTTCTGGCTTGTTTTACACCGTCTCGCGCCTATTTGGCTTAAAGATTGTCGAGCAAACTGAGTTCGACCGTTGGCATAAAGACGTGCGTTTCTTCGATATTTTCGACGAAGCGGGCGAGCATAGAGGCAGCTTCTATTTAGACCTATACGCCCGCACGGGTAAACGCGGCGGCGCTTGGATGGATGATTGCCGAGTGCGTCGTCACACGCCTACGGGTCTACAAAAGCCTGTGGCTTATCTCACCTGCAACTTTAACGGCCCAGTAGATGGCAAACCGGCACTCTTCACCCACGATGAAGTGACGACGCTGTTCCACGAATTTGGCCATGGCATTCACCATATGTTGACCAAAATCGACGTGGCAGGCGTGTCAGGTATCAACGGTGTGCCTTGGGATGCGGTCGAATTACCTAGCCAGTTTATGGAAAACTGGTGCTGGCAAGAAGAAGCCTTAGCGGAGATCTCCGGTCACTACGAAACCGGTGAGCCTTTACCAAAAGCCATGTTAGACAAGATGTTAGCGGCGAAAAACTTCCAATCAGGCATGATGATGTTGCGCCAGCTGGAGTTTTCACTGTTTGATTTTAGACTGCACCACGAATATGACCCCGCCAAAGGGGCGCGTATTCAAGAGACCTTGGACGAAGTGCGTCGTCAGGTAGCCGTGTTAATTCCGCCTGCATTTAACCGTTTCCAACATGGTTTTGCGCATATTTTTGCGGGCGGTTATGCCGCGGGTTACTACAGCTACAAGTGGGCAGAAGTGCTGTCGGCGGATGCGTTTTCTCGCTTCGAAGAGGAAGGCATCTTCAATCCTGACACTGGCCGTAGCTTCCTACACAACATTCTCGAAATGGGCGGTTCAGCCGAGCCTATGGACTTGTTCAAACAGTTTATGGGTCGCGAGCCGAGTATCGATGCGCTGCTGCGCCACTCTGGGATTGCTGCTTAAGCCGCGCTAAATAGGAAAGCTTGAGCATAAAAAGGCGCCATTTGGCGCCTTTTTTGTGAGCTAGATCTCGCTTGCCCTCTGGTATGACCTCTGTTAGCCTGTGGCTCTTATTTTTAGGGCGACTGCATATGAATCTGTATTTCCGTTTGTTTTGGTTGTTGTTTTGGCGCACGCGTCACTGCCGTAAGATTGATTTTTTGGGCACGAGCCGCATTACTTACCGGGCATTGCCTAGCGATTGCGATATCAACTTCCACCTGACCAACTCCCGCTATCCGGCGTTTATGGATCTGGCGCGCACTTATATGTTGGCCGAAATGGGGTTGTTGAAGCGTTTCCTCAAATTGAAGTGGATGCCGATTGTTAACGCCGCCGAATTTACCTATATCCGCGATATCAAGCCCCTGAAAAAGTTTGAGATTGAAACCAAGGTCGTGGGCTGGGATGAGAAATATTTTTATATTGAACAACGCTTTGTGAGCGAACGCGGCTTGCACTGCATAGTGCATGTGCGTGGGGTGTTTGTCTGTAAAGGTAAGCAAGTTCCCTTGGATGTGTTAGTCAAAGAGGCGGGTTATACCGATCCTGCTCCCGAGTTGCCGCCAGAAGTCATTAAATGGAAAGCGTTTTTACAGTTGAAGAAAGAACGCAATCTCTAATGTGTTGGCATTAGGGAATACTCCTAATGCCAGTGTCTTCCTCCATTTCGGCGAGTAGCACTTCTTCAAGCACCAGCATCCAGGCGCCGCGCAGCTGCGCCTGTTGCCAGTAACGTACTAACTCATCTAAATCCAGCAGGTTTAAGTGGGCAAAACTGTAGCTTAAACAGGGAATAAGTGCGCAGTCGGCCAAGGTAAAACTGTCGCCGCATACCCAGTGGTTTTGGCTCAAATGGGCATCAAGTCGCTGAAACTGGATAAACATCTGCTTTTCTATCTGCTTGATCTCAAATTCATGCCCTTCGGGCGCATGCTTTAATTTTTCCAATTGAAATAATGGGTTATTGATATCGTTATCAAAAATGCGATCGAATAAGCGCACCGCTAAATTGCGCTCGGGTTCGGCGGGCAGTAACTCGGTACCGTTTCGAAAATGCCTGTCTAAGTATTCGATGATGATGCTGGACTCGGGGAGCAGTTGGCCTTCGTGGGTTTTGAGTAACGGCAGTTTGCCGGGAGGATAAAATTGCTGGAATGTTTGACGCGCTAACGGGTCGCGCAAATCGGTGATCCGCGGGTAAAAGTTCGCTTGTTTTTCATAGAGAGCAATCAACACCTTCTGTGAATAACGTGATAAAGGATGATAGAACAGCTCCATAGGTGTCGACCCCACAACCCCTGCATTTTTTGACTCTACGACTTAACTTTAGTCGCTATCAAGGCGCTTGCTGTAGGATTTCCCTTAAAAGTAGTGGAAGTGACGTAAAAGTGGTTTGCCATGCGGAATGATCCACTCGCGCGAAAATTCGGTACTATTAGCTTTAACATCGCAGTGAAATAGAGATAACCAAAGGTAACCGTATGAGCCAGTTAGAAAGTTTCTCATCCATCTATGCCAGAGCGAGTGAGCGCAAGGGCGGTAAAAAGGGGCTCGAAGCATTGTTGCCAGGCTGCCTGACCAGTGCCGAAATTCGCCAGTATGATGATGCCACACTGCTCTCAGCTATGAGTCGGCAGGTGTTTCAGAGTGGCTTTGTCTGGCGTGTGGTCGATAATAAGTGGCCCGCCTATGAGAAGTCTTTCTTTCATTTCGTGCCTGAAAAGGTATTGATGTTGTCGCCCGAGCAGATCCAAACCCGCGCCGCGGATGCGACCTTAATTCGCCATTTAAAGAAGACCCAAGCGATTTATGATAATGCCTTGATGATCCATGATATCGCCCGCGAACATGGCAGCTTGGCTAAGCTGATTGCCGACTGGCCGACCGAAGATATCGTCGGGCTTTGGGCACTCTTAAAGAAACGAGGCGCTCGCCTCGGCGGCAATACTGGACCGTATTTCCTGCGCGGCATTGGTAAGGATACCTTTTTGTTAACCGATGATGTGCAAGGTTATTTTAAGGCGCATAAGTTGGTGGATGCCGGTTTTAGCTCGCAAACCGCGCTAAAGCAGGTGCAGGCAGCCTTCAATCAATGGCAGCAAGAATCGGGTCGGTGTCTTGCGGATATTAGCCGAGTCTTAGCCTGTAGCGTGGGTGATAATCGTATTTAGATAAAAAAGGACCAGCCAAATTGGCTGGTCAAGGCTCGATATTTCAAGCAATTGGAGTACTGCAGGGAAGCAGCGGGATGAACGGGTAAGTCACATAACGATTAAAAGCTTTTACTGATCCCAATGACGACTCTGTCATCGAAGATTTGAGTTTGAGTGCCATAGACCTTATGGTCACTGTCGACAGTGCTGCCGTGGTAGCGTAGGTCGAAGTTGAGGCCGTAGTAAGCTTTGCTCAAGCCAATGTTCCAGTGGCCCCAACCTTCGGCGCCATCACCCGTGAGGTCTTGATAACCCACAGAGGCCGAGATTTTTACGCCATTGTCAAAGCTATAGCTTGGGTGCAAGGCATAGTTAACCCCGTGCCAGCCATCGACACCAAACCAATCATCAACCGTTGGGGTGACTTCGAGTTGCAGATTTGCGCGGCCAAATTGTTTACCCACTTTTAACCATAACTCGGTGTAGTTGGAGTAGGACGCACCTGGGTAGAGGTATGAAAACAACATCACATCATAGGTAAAACCTGAGTCGCCAAATTCCCCCGCTTTACCAATAAAAGGTGCGGTAACGATCTCTAAGTTAGGGTCGGCGAATTTGATGTTGGAGCTAAATACCCCAGCATACCAGCCTTGGTTGTGGTTCCAGCTCAGTGTGCCTTGTACGACGGGAATATCGCCGTCTAAGGTTTCTGATTCACCACGAAACACATAGTCGGATGCAAAGTTAAGGTTGCCGTTAATGGTGCCGCCAAAGAGTTGATTATCTTCGGCGCCGTGGGAGCTTGCCGCCAAAGAAAGCAACGCCCCTGTCAGCAAAAATTTAGTACGAGTCTTCATAATCATCATCTCAAAGTATTGGGAATTGTTAGCGCACCTTTATCGTAAAAATAAGTTGTGAATAGCGCTGCAACTTGGGATGAACCAATGACGAAAAGATATGAATGAATGTGAACAAGCGGCGAAATAACCGAGTTTGCCGGAGATGTGTTTGTGATCTAATTAATAAAAATACGTTTTTTGGGAAGCAGAGTTTCATTAAATGGGGTGTAAAAAGCCATTTCAGATTTGCCCTCAATTAAGCTTGGTCATAAAATGTCGCGTTCAAAGAGTTGAGTGTCACTCATTTCTGCTGATATGTAGATTCAAAGCGAATTTACATAAACCATACATCATTACCGTTACATCAATAGAATTAAGCATTCGAGTTTTGTAGCGTCTTGTTTGCATCACCATGAGTGAGAGAGCCATATTGGTCTCTGGCAGACAAGCCAAGCTAAACGACTGATGGTATATGCAAAAATGCTTATTTATTGGCGTAATGTAGTCGGATAAGTGTCATTTATATCGAATAGACTGTTATCAGGGTTCGCTTGATAGCAGCCTGTGGTGTCGAACAGGTTTGCAACATTTTCGATATAGAGTAGGCTGAATAAGTGTTTTGTATCGTACAACGCTAACAAGCTTATCCACTATTAACATATTTCTTAAATAGGATAACAATTCAATCAATAAGGTATTCGCGAAGGTGTGAATATTTTCATTAGTTTACACTTTAGTTTGTTTATCTTTCTTGTTCATCCTTATAGGGTATGCGATAAGTAACAGATTTGATTTTAGTTATAATTACGGCCGTCAGTTCACCTTTGAAAGCGTGAAAAAACGGTAGCGTTAATATTTAAAGGAGTTCTCATGCGGCAGACAATTAAACTTGCCTCAGTAATCAGCGTGGCGTTGTGGATGGCAGCTTGTAGCCCTCAAGAGGATAAGGCAGCTCAAGCCGGCGCTGGGCCGCAGAGCATGGAAGTTGGTGTAATCAACGTGGCGGCTAAGCCTCAGGTTATCCAAATCGAATTACCCGGCCGTAGCAAGGCGTTCCTCGAAGCCGAAGTACGTCCTCAAGTCAGTGGTATTATTACCAAGCGTAGCTTTGTCGAAGGCGGTCATGTGAAGCAGGGCGAGTCCCTCTATCAAATCGATTCCGCGCCTTACAAGGCAGCACTGGTGAGCGCTAACGCCGATTTAGCCAGAGCGAATGCAAGTCTTGCTTCTGCTAAGGCCAAAGCGGCCCGTTATCAACAACTGGTTAAGACTAACGCCATCAGTAAGCAGGATTTCGATGAAGCCGAAGCGGCTTACAAAGAAGCGCTGGCAAGCGTGACAGTCGCTGAAGCGGCAATCAACACCGCCAAAATCAACCTCGAATACACCGAAGTGTTAGCGCCAATTTCTGGCCGTATCGGTAAATCGAGTGTGACTGCGGGTGCGCTGGTCACGGCAAACCAAAGCCAAACACTGGCGACCATTCAACAGCTCGATCCTATCAATGTGGATATCGCCCAATCGAGTGCCCAATTGCTGCGCCTAAAAGCGAAATTACAGCAAGGCAAGTTGCAAGCGGCTGATAACGCTGACGTGCAGTTAGTGCTCGAAGACGGCACTGTTTATGGCCACAGCGGTAAGCTGCAATTTGCTGAGGTGAGTGTGGATGAAAACACGGGCTCAGTGATCCTGCGTGCTGAATTCCCTAACCCAGATGGCCTCTTACTGCCTGGCATGTATGTTCGCGCCGTGCTGAATACTGGTACCGATCCTCAAGCTATCTTAGTGCCACAAAAAGCCATTAGCCGTAACGCTAAAGGGCAAGCCGTGGCCATGGTGGTGAACGATCAAGGTGTAGTGGAAGCAAAAATTGTGACCACAGCTGAAGTTATCGACAATCAATGGCGTATTACTGCCGGTTTGGAAGCGGGCGATAAGTTGATTGTGGAAGGATTACAAAAAATCCGTCCAGGTGCACCAGTCACTCCCAAAGTTATTTCTGAAACCCAAGCACAATAGGGCATAGCTATGGCACGTTTTTTTATTGATCGCCCCATCTTTGCGTGGGTGATCGCCTTAATTATTATGTTGGCGGGGGTTCTGTCGATCCGATCCCTGCCAGTCTCGCAGTACCCCAGTATTGCGCCACCGACAGTGGTGATCAGTGCGAACTACCCAGGTGCATCGGCCAAAATCGTTGAAGACTCAGTGACTCAGGTGATTGAGCAACGTATGAAAGGTATCGACCACCTACGTTATATCGCATCGACCAGTGATAGCTTTGGTAACGCGTCTATTACTTTGACCTTTAACGCGGAAGCCGATCCGGATATCGCGCAGGTTCAGGTACAGAACAAGTTACAGGGCGCAATGACTTTGTTACCACAAGAGGTGCAATCTCAAGGGGTTAACGTTAACAAGTCAAGCTCGGGCTTCCTAATGGTACTGGGCTTCGTCTCGACTGACGGTTCTTTAGATAAGGGTGACATCGCCGACTATGTGGGCGCTAACATCCAAGATCCTATGAGCCGTGTACCTGGCGTGGGCGAAATTCAGATTTTCGGTGCCCAATATGCGATGCGTATATGGTTAGATCCACTGAAGCTGACCCAATACAATCTCACCAGCTTAGATGTGGTGAGCGCTATCCGTGCGCAAAACGCGCAGGTATCAGCGGGTCAACTCGGTGGTACACCATCACTGCCTGGACAAGAGTTAAACGCGACTGTATCGGCACAGAGCCGTCTGCAAACGCCAGAACAATTCCGCAAGATCATCATCAAATCCGATACATCGGGTGCGAACGTGTTCTTGGGTGATGTGGCGCGTGTTGAGCTAGGTTCTGAAAGCTATGCGGTAGAGTCGCTGTATAACGGCAAACCCGCTTCTGGTATTGCGATTAAGTTGGCTACTGGTGCTAACGCCTTAGACACGGCAGAAGCCGTTCGCGCTAAAGTTGAAGAGTTACGTCCCTTCTTCCCTGCTGGGCTAGATGTGGTTTACCCCTACGATACAACGCCATTCGTTGAGAAATCGATTGAAGGCGTGGTACACACTCTGCTCGAAGCTATCGTACTGGTGTTCGTCATCATGTACCTCTTC
This sequence comes from Shewanella mangrovisoli, assembly GCF_019457635.1. Lineage (NCBI taxonomy): Bacteria > Pseudomonadati > Pseudomonadota > Gammaproteobacteria > Alteromonadales > Shewanellaceae > Shewanella > Shewanella mangrovisoli. The sequence continues at coordinate 4,647,442 of NZ_CP080412.1, read as the reverse complement.
CTGCAAAACTTCCGTGCGACGCTCATTCCAACCATCGCAGTACCTGTCGTATTGCTGGGTACCTTTGCGATTCTGTCGGCAACGGGCTTCTCCATCAACACCCTCACCATGTTCGCTATGGTGCTGGCAATTGGTCTGCTCGTGGACGACGCGATTGTGGTGGTGGAAAACGTTGAGCGGGTAATGGCTGAAGAGGGTTTAAGCCCACTCGAGGCGACCCGTAAGTCGATGGATCAAATTACTGGCGCGTTAGTCGGTATCGGTCTGACCTTGTCAGCGGTATTCGTACCTATGGCGTTTATGTCGGGTTCAACCGGGGTAATTTACCGTCAGTTCTCGATCACTATCGTTTCTGCGATGGCGCTGTCTGTGCTGGTGGCCTTGATTTTAACGCCTGCACTCTGTGCGACCATGTTAAAACCTTTGAAGAAGGGCCATGGCCATATCGAAACCGGTTTCTTCGGCTGGTTTAACCGTGGCTTCGATCGCTTAACGAATCGTTACGAATCGAGTGTGGCTGGCATTATAAAACGTAGCTTCAGAGTCATGATGATTTACGCTGCATTAGTTGTGGCTGTGGGCTGGATCTTCATGCGCATGCCAACGGCATTCTTACCCGACGAAGACCAAGGTATCTTGTTCACGCAGGCGATTTTGCCAACTAACTCAACCCAAGAAAGTACGCTTAAAGTGTTGGAGAAGGTCTCTGATCACTATCTGGCTGAAGAGGGCGTGAGATCGGTATTCAGCGTGGCGGGCTTCAGTTTCGCGGGTCAAGGCCAGAACATGGGTATTGCCTTCGTTGGTTTGAAGGATTGGTCAGAGCGTGAAGCGCCAGGTATGGATGTGCAATCCATTGCGGGCCGCGCGATGGGCGTATTCAGCCAAATGAAAGAAGCCTTTGTATTCGCCTTCGTACCGCCTGCGGTAATCGAGCTGGGTACGGCTAACGGTTTCGACATGTACCTGCAAGATAAGAATGGCCAAGGGCACGACAAGTTAGTCGCTGCGCGTAACCAATTGTTGGGCATGGCGGCACAGAATCCAAACCTCGTGGGCGTTCGTCCAAACGGTCAGGAAGATGCGCCAATCTATCAGTTGCATATCGACCATGCCAAACTGAGTGCCTTAGGCATTGAGATTGCGAACGTGAACAGTGTACTCGCAACCGCATGGGGTGGCTCTTATGTAAACGACTTTATCGACCGTGGTCGTGTGAAGAAGGTTTACGTACAGGGTGATGCGCAATACCGTATGCAACCAGAAGACTTAGACACTTGGTACGTGCGTAACAGCAAGGGTGACATGGTGCCATTCTCGGCCTTCGCAACGGGCGCATGGGAATATGGTTCACCTCGTCTAGAACGCTTCAACGGTTTACCTGCCATGAACATTCAAGGCGCAACGGCTCCTGGTTTCAGTACCGGTGCGGCGATGAATATCATGGAAGACATGGTGAAGCAGTTACCTCCAGGCTTTGGTATCGAGTGGAACGGCTTATCCTATGAGGAACGTTTATCCGGTAACCAAGCGCCAGCGCTGTATGCTCTGTCGATTCTGGTGGTATTCCTCGTACTGGCAGCACTTTATGAGAGCTGGTCTGTACCGTTCGCAGTAATCCTAGTGGTTCCGCTCGGTATTATCGGTGCCCTGCTGGCGATGAATGGTCGTGGCTTGCCAAACGACGTGTTCTTCCAGGTGGGTCTGTTGACGACGGTCGGTTTGGCGACGAAGAACGCCATCTTGATTGTGGAATTTGCCAAAGAGTTCTATGAAAAAGGTGCGGGTCTTATTGAGGCGACCTTACATGCGGTCCGCGTGCGTTTGCGTCCAATTCTGATGACGTCACTCGCCTTCGGTCTGGGTGTTGTACCGTTAGCGATTAGTACGGGTGTAGGTTCTGGTAGCCAGAACGCCATCGGTACTGGGGTACTCGGCGGTATGATGAGTTCGACCTTCCTGGGTATCTTCTTCGTGCCGTTGTTCTTTGTGATTGTGGAACGTATCTTTAGTAAGCGCGAGAAGAAAGGTAAAGAAGAAAAGCCGACCTCGGCGGAGTAATCTAACCTAACACTCTTAAAGCCCTGCACATGCAGGGCTTTTTGTTGGTGTATCGTTACTACGATGGATAGCCAGCATTAGCCAATTCAGGCATATTGGTGGAATCATAATGGATGGAGAGCTTGGTAGTCGGCACAGGAACTTGCGGCACTGGATAAAGCCATAGCCAAGGGAAAGTGGTTTTTTATCCTAGTGGTTGGCGTGTTGTTTTGGGGTTGTATGACTTCAGTCGTGGTCGCCACTATCCATTATTTGACCTCAGATACATCCTTTTGGGGTGAATTAGCTCGGGCACTCTATCTTTATCCTGCGGCAGGTATTTTATTTGGTTGGTTTGCTTGGGTGCGACTACAACGTAAAAGAGATAGACTGCGCGCCGAATATTATCAGCCGCATAATGAGTAACAGTGCGTTGGCTTTAGGAGCAAAGTGGTGTCATCGGTGAGAGGTTTTATGACTAAGCAGCTTATCATGGCCGTCGTTTGCCATTGCATCGCCGTGGGCATGGTCGCCTATGGCGCCTATGAGTTTTATCTTGAGCAGCTGGTCGTTCCTGAGCTGACTCGACTCTTCGCCGTCGCAGTATTTTTTATTGGCATGGGGCTCGACCCTAATATGTTTTTTACTCCCCTCAACCAAGTGATGAGTCAGGCCGAGGATAAATCGCCTAAGGCAAAATTACAGACTGTGGTGTTTAATCTGGGGGTTTTCTTGCTGATCTGTAGTTTTTTAATGGAATGGTTGTACGACTGAAGCCGTTAATCCCTGCATGAATTCGCACATCAAAAAGGGCGTCGAGCTTAGCTTCGACGCCCTTTTTGTTAGAGATGGAGTTAGACCGGCTTAAGGCGTGTAGTAAGTGGCTGCGCCTGGCCCCACTGGCAGACCAAAACCAAACACCCACAGGAAGAAGAACGCCGTCCAGCCAACGAAAAACACTAAGGTGTACGGCAGCATAGTGGCGATAAGCGTGCCTATGCCAAGGTTTTTCTGGTAACGGCAAGCCACGGCTAAAATCAACCCGAAATAACTCATCATAGGCGTGACTAAGTTAGTCACTGAGTCGCCAATACGGTAGGCCGCTTGAATGGTTTCGGGCGCATAGCCGACTAACATCAGCATGGGCACAAAAATCGGTGCGGTAATGGCCCACTGGGCCGAAGCGCTACCCAGCATCAAGTTGATAAAGCCACAGAGCATAATAAAAAACAGGAACAGGATTGGCCCAGTTAAGCCAATGGATTGCAGGGCATCGGCACCCAGCACGGCTAGCACGGCGCCGAGATTACTCCAGTTAAAAAAGGCCACAAATTGCGCCGCAAAGAACACCAGTACGATATACAGTCCCATAGTGCTCATACTGTGTGACATGGCATTGATAACGTCTTTATCGTTTTTAATGCTGCCAACGACCTTACCGTAGACAAAACCTGGGATAGCAAAACAGATAAAGATAAAGGCGACTATGCCTTTGAGGAACGGCGAACCCGAGACCAGGCCGGTTTTAGGATCGCGCAGTGGCGCACCCTCTGGCACGACTGACAGCGCAAGGATTACCGCTAGCACTAGCATAGATAATCCCGCCCACTTGAGGCCGCGTTTTTCCAGCTCGGTGACATTGCCCATGGATTGATGCACGGTTTCATCGGCATCATCGCCTTGATACTTGCCCAGTTTCGGCTCGACAATTTTCTCGGTCACAAAGGCCCCGAGGAAAGTGATCACAAAGGTCGAGACAAACATAAAGTACCAGTTAACCTCAGGGCCGACGTTGTAGTCGGGATCGATCATTCGCGCCGCCGCCTCAGTGATACCCGATAACAGCGGATCGACAGTACCGAGCAATAGGTTAGCGCTGTATCCCCCCGATACCCCGGCAAATGCCGCGGCCAGTCCCGCCAGTGGATGACGACCTAAGGAATGGAAGATCATCGCCGCCATGGGAATTAATACCACATATCCAAGCTCTGCCGCGGTGTTCGACATAATGCCGGCAAATACGATAGTTAACGTCACCAATCGCTTCGACGCGCCCATAACGAGTGCCCGCATCGCGGCGGATAACAGTCCAGAACGCTCGGCGATACCCACACCCAGCAGGGCGACCAGCACAGTGCCTAAGGGCGTAAAGCCGGTGAAGTTAGTGACCAAGTTGGACACTATCATCCGCAAGCCTTCGGCATTCATCAGGCTGACGACATGGATAAGTCCATCGGCGCCACGGCCGTGGGCGCCTTCGGGGCGCGGATCGGTGACCGTTAATCCAAAGTAGCCCGCAATGCCGGACACTAAGATCACAGCGACACAAAACAGGGCGAACAAGGTAATAGGATGGGGGAGTAAGTTCCCTAAGCGTTCGACAATATTAAGAAAACGGACAAACCAGCCGCGAGAACTCATGTCGTCGGCCTGTGGTGAATTGACGGGAATATCGTTGGATTTCGAACTCATTCTCTTGCCTCTGTCGACCTTTGCTAGCGCATTCTTTACCCGGGAGCAGAATCGATGCGGCGTACTTGGCAGAGCTATGTCTGGCCCAAGTGGTTTGATTAACGCTAAGGTGAAAGTTAAAAAATTGGCCGAAAAGTATGATGGTTAAGCTTTAATTGAAACTTAAATGTTGCAACTGCGGCTGTGCGGCGGATTATGGGGGAAATGCGGGGTAAAAAAATGGACTCACTAGGAGTCCAGTATTCACGAGCAAAAAGGTTGCTCTTAACGTTGTGCATATACACTATAGCCTAGTTTTTCTGTATCCAAGCTGAATAATCTCGCTGGTTATTTTGTTGCTTAATGCTCTGACCAGAATCGCTAAAGCTAATATTTCATTGCGTTAGCTATCGCTTTAGATGAAATTCTTAGCCATTTATGTTTAGCTGTACCCGTTGAGACTAAGAACAAACCCTAAGGATGGAAGATGGACAAACTGTTATTAGGATTAGCGCTGATTTTTATCGTCACCTATCTTTGGTACGTCAGCCTAGTCAAAAAGCGCAATACCGCCCTCGAAGCCCTGTCGGGGATCGATGTGCAGTTAGCCAAGCGCGCCGATCTTGTGCCCAATATCCTCAAAATCGCCAAGCGATTTATGGATCATGAAAAGTCATTACTCACTGAAATCACTGAGCTACGTACGCAATTAACCCGCAATTACAACAAGACAGATCCGAATGCGGTGAAAGAGCATATCGCGCAAGCCGAGAAGCTTAACGATAAAATGGGTGCCTTGATGGTGAGCGTTGAAAGCTATCCCGAGCTGAAGTCAGACAACACTATGCTCGAGGCGATGCAAACCTATAATGAGGTTGAAGCCCATATCTCTGCTGCCCGCCGTTTCTATAATTCGGCGGTGTCTGAGCTAAATACCGCCGTTGAGATTTTCCCTGGGTCGATTATTGCGTCGATGGCAAACATTAAGGTGATGCCATTCTACGAGGTGAATGAAGCCTCTAAAGCGCCCATTGACGCGGCGGATTATCTGTAATCCTTCGATATTTGCGGGGCCAATATAGGCTCCGCAAACATATTAACTGAATGAATATAATCACCTTTATCTTCGGCAGTCCTATCAAGGCTCAGCGGCAGGCGGCAAGATTGTCGGCGGACGCTTCGGATAGCGAGTCGCTGCAGGAGTACTACGATACCCAGCTGGCGCCGCTGGCCGCCCGCTATGAAACCAAGCGCGTCAACAGCCTTAAGGCGACACGTAAACGCTTGTATCTTAGTTTGGCGATTGTCGCAGGTCTTGTGCTGTTAGCGCTATTGGGGCATAGCCGTGGACTCATGCTGTTTCCACTGCCGTTAGTCGCGCTATTGGGATTAGGGTTTTGGAGTTTTACACCGACTCGGCAGTTTAAGCGGCAAGTGCAGCAAGAAATTTATCCCATCATGTTTAAGTACTTTGGTGAGGATTTTATCTACAACCGTGAGATGCGCCTCGACATGAATCGCCTCACTGCGGCTAAGGTGCTACCCAATTACGATAAGGCGAGCTTTGGTGATTATATTCAAGGTCAATACAAGGGCATTGAGTTAGTCGTCAATGAGTTAACCCTGACCAAAGACGTGCGAGTGGAGGAGTGGGACGGCAATAAACGCCGAACCGTGACTCGCACCGAGACTCGCTTTCGCGGCACTGTGGTTGAGCTGAGTAGCCATAAGCAATTTATTGGTCATACCGTGGTATTAAAGGATCGCGGCGGACTGGCAAATTTTTTATCCGACAGCCACTCAGGGCTGCAAAGGGTGAAGCTTGAAGATCCCCTGTTCGAAAAAGAGTTCGATGTGTTTTCAACGGATCAAATCGAGTCGCGCTATTTGCTCAATACCGCCTTTATGGAGCGCTTGCAGCAATTGGCAAAGTCCTTCGATGGGGAGATTCAATGCGCCTTCTTTCGCAACCGTTTGATCTTGTTTTTGCCTAATCGCCGCAGTCGTTTCCAAATGCGATCTATCTTTGACAGTGCGCATTTTTCGGCGGAATTTAGCCAGTTAAACCGTGAGATGAAGCAACTCTTTGCTATTATTGAAGTACTTAAACTCAACGAACATACGGGACTTTGATGCCAGCAACGCATTCTTCGCCACTTTGCCTTAAGTCGATAGCCATAGCTAGCCTTGGTTTGTGCTTGGCTTGGGGAAGTGTTGCGGCCGCGTTTGCCGAAGAAGCCAAGCCTAAGCCCCGTATTGTGGCCCGTTATTCTGAAAGCGGTATTGTGAGTAACACTGGGCAAGAAAAAGTCAAAGTTTATCAATATCTACAGGCCAATGGTGTCACTGCTTTTACCGATAAAGCGCCGACCACCAATGAGTATCAAATCCTGCTCTATGACTGTTTTGCCTGTCGTCCTGATTCCAAAATTGACTGGAATGGCATTCGGTTGTTTACCCGCAATTACGATAGTTTGATCAGCCGTGCGGCCCATAAACATCAATTAGATCCAGCACTTATCCGTGCCGTGATTCATGCCGAGTCGGCTTTTAATGCCAGAGCCTTGTCGCGCACTGGCGCAATGGGTTTGATGCAATTGATGCCCGAAACGGCCAAAGAGATGGGCGTGACCAATGCCTTTTTACCGGAGGAGAATATTCTCGGTGGCAGTAAGTATTTGGCGCAAATGCTAAAACAGTTTAATGGTGATATTGCATTGGCCTGCGCGGCCTACAATGCAGGGCCAACCACTGTGACCCAATATAACGGTATTCCTCCCTATCCAGAAACCCAAGCCTATGTGGAGCGGGTGCAAATTCTGCTAAAACGTTACCGCAGCGCCAAAGTCTAGCGGCACTGCCACTCTCTATTTAACCTGAACTCGGGGTAAAGAGTGTCGAAAAGATGCCAATTCAGTGGCTCTACTTATCCCGAGCTTAGGTGATTTCATGCTGAAAAAACAAAAGCAGCGTACCTAGGAGGTGACGCTGCTCTGCTACATGCGATGAGGACGCAATAGGATTTGCTTATTCGCCGACTTCCCATTTGACGATGACATTGCCATCCGCTTGGCCTAAGTTTTTGCCAAGATAGTCGAGCATGTCGGTCGCGATTTCATCCAGTTGCCAAGGTGGGTTAATCACCCATAGGCCTGCGGCTGTCATGCCAAATTCATTGGAGTCCGGTTTGATTGCCTGTTCGATACGCAGCTGGCGCTTAATACCGCTGCCAGCTAAGCGGGCAAGCATTTCTTCCGTCTGCGCGCGGTTAACTACGGGATACCAGAGCATAAATACGCCCGTGGCAAAGCGTTTATGCGCCTTGATTAAGGTCTCGGCGACCGTTTGATAGTCAGTCTTAATCTCATAGCTGGGGTCGACAAGCACCAGTGCGCGGCGCTCTAGTGGCGGTACCGCAGCAATCAATCCTTTAAGGCCGTCGCCCTTGATGACTTTTACCTGCTTATCCTGCTCGAAATACTCATCCAGCAGCAGATGATCGGTACCGTGCAATTCGTGCAGCAGCATACGATCCTTCGGCCCCAGCTCCATATCGATAATGGCGGGAGAACCTGGGTAAAAGTTGAGTTCTTCTGGATTGTCTTCGTTAAAGTGACGCACCGCATCCACATAATCCTGCAGAGATTTTGGCAGATCGGTTTTATTCCAAAGCTTAGCTACGCCTTCGAGGTATTCACCTGTCTTCTGGGCAAACTCATCCGTTAACGCATAACCACCCGCACCCGCATGGGTATCGATATAGACTAAGGGTTTGTCTTTCTTATGCATTAACTGCAAGGTTTGCAGCAAAATAGCGTGTTTCAACACATCGGCATAATTGCCGACGTGATAACCGTGGCGGTAACTTAACATGGAGGATCCTAGTTATTTGCAAACAATGCAAAGGGAGGCAAACGCATGTGGGCAATTATACCTAGGATGCCCTAAAGCGTAAAACGAATGCCTCAGTTAGCTGTTTTTTTCTGGGCTAACCAGTGGGTGGGTGTTTGCATTTGATAGGTTTTTAGCCACAGCGAGGCTGGTGCAGGTTTGCCAAATAAGTAGCCTTGGAACTGCTCACACCCTAGCGCCGTGAGTTGTATCAATTGGGTTTCTGTTTCAATCCCCTCGGCAATTACATTGAGTTTTAGACTCTTCGCCAACAGAATCGCCGCGTTGACTATTTGCGTATGGCGCTCGCTAATGCCGAGCTGGCTGACAAAGTAGCGATCAATTTTTATGGTGTCGGCACTGATATCGATCAGCTGGCTCAAGGATGCGTGGCCAGTCCCAAAATCATCGATAGCAATGGAAACGCCCATTCTCGCGAGTGTATTTAAGCGCCTGCCGGTTTCTTTGTGCGTAGAAAACACTGAGGTTTCGGTGATTTCAATTTCTAAAATTGGAATGAGTTCGGGATGGTTAATGTACGTCTGGATCAGCACCTTGAAGAAGCGATCCGACAGAATATCTTGTCCCGATAGGTTGAAGGCAATCTTAGTCATAGGCACATTTTTTGGCCAAGCACGGATCAATTGGAGTAATTGCCTAAACACTTTAATGGCGAAAATTGCCTGCAACTGCGATGACTCTATGATGGGGATAAAGGTGCTTGGCATAATCATGCTGTCGTCTTTGTCGAACATTCTGGCGAGTGCTTCGAAGCTGACAATATGGCCATCGGCTAACACTTTGGGTTGCAGCCACATTTCCAGTCGGTTGTGTTTTAGTGCGTCGCGGATTTTGCTTTCTTGCGAGGAGGCTTCAAGTAAATTGTTAATTAAACCAACGTAATACACCATAACTGGGTTAGCTTGGGTGGTTTGTTTAATGGCAATCAAGCATTGCTCTGCGGCTTGTTGTGGAGCGGATTTATTACCCGAACTACAACCAACGCGACACTCTAAATGGTATTCAATTTGTTGTTCTTGCTTTAGTTTTAAACTTGTGGGGATGCGTAGACGCAACTGTGGTGCGAGTGTCTCTGGCGAGATGAGTGGCTGTTCAGTGAGTTCCAGGGCGAAGGATGCCCCCCTAAAGCGGTAAATTTTGGCCTGATGGCCGAAGCGTTCTTTAAGCTCTAATGCAAAGGTTTTGAGGATAGCGTCTCCCACACTGATGCCAAAGGCGGCATTGATTTGGCTCAGGTTATCAATCTTAATCAAGGCCACAGTCATTTCTTGATGAATTGCACTGGGGGCCGGATTGTACCAATGGTTCTCGTTGGGTAAGCCCGTGACCAAATCATAAAAATGGGTGCTGATATGGTGTTTTTTGAGCCGATTGAGTTCGAGCTCATGGTTGGCTTGTGCCGTGATATCGTGGCAATGGAATAGCAGTGTATCGTGGTGCTCTAATGACGCTTTTTGCAGGAGGTATCGGCTGCTGTCATTATTTTTTAGACGGGTTTGAAATGAGGCGGCCAGCAAATTTATGTTGGTATCTTGGTCCACTGCAAAAATGTCACACAGGCGAGTGCGATTGAGCGTGACGTCCGCCGCGATTTGTTTCGCCGCATTATTCAAGTTGAGGATCACTCCATCTTCATTACAGAAGAAGGAGGCGGTGCCATTGTTGTCAAAGATTTCAGCATATTGATCCAAAGAGCGCTGTAATGCGTGCTGATGCTGGATCATTTGCTTCGCATGGACTTTTTGGGTTTTTAACAACCGCATGGCTGACAATGGGATGCAGATATTAAAAAACATAAACAACAGCCCATTGAGATAAGCATGGGTCGCGGGCAGGCTAATATCCACATCGACAATAGGCGGGAGATTTTGGTTACGCAGCAGCAATAAAAAAGGCAGCGTATTGAAGCACATCATCCAGAAGGCGACTTTTCTACCAAACAGGAAAAGCGCCATCAGTGGCAGCGTATACAGGAAGGTAATGCCCGCCTGCGACAAGGTAAAATCGGGAATAAACAACAGCATTGCCAAGCAGGCCGCTACCACCATGGCCAGCAAGCAGATTGAGCTCGCCAGTAAATATTGACGGGTGAACCATAACGCGAGGAATAATACGGTTAAAAAACTGACCGTAATGCCAATAATAAAGCTGAGATTGAGTTCATATGCGATCAATGAGCTGTGCAGCACTATGCTGGTGGTCAGAATGGCGCCACTCAGCAAAATAATCCGCAATAAACTGGTTTTTAATATGGTTCTATCGGGGTTTAAAAAATCTTGCTCCCTGATAAACAAAAAACCTTTCAGCCAGTTAAGCAAAAAATGTCCTTATTCCATACGGAAGTCGCTAAGGTTGACTGGGGATAAGAGATATAACATAAATTGCTTAACTGTCATACAAATAGATTATAATTTATATAAATCAGTAGATTACAATGTGATTCATGTTTGAGCTTATGTCGGATGAGTTAGACAAATTGACCAATAAGCAGAAACTCGCAAATAGGGGGATTTGCTTGCATGTTCATCAAGGCGGTTCTTTGGCATAATGGCCGCAATTTCTCCCCGTTAAACAGTGATCCCTTTGCCTATTCCAGTCTTTTTTAATCAGCAATTTCCAACTCTTGTGGACATTTGTGCCCGCTGGCAACTGGTGTTTGATGCCGATGCGCCATTTGAATTGCGTTTTGAATCAGACACCTTGACGCTACATAAGCGTGATGAACCTAAGCTCGATGGCATAGTGGTGGATTTTGTAACTGGCGCGGTTGCCCATAGGCGCAAGTTTGGTGGCGGTCGTGGTCAGTCGATAGCTAAGGCTGTCGGGTTAAAGCAGGGCGTTACGCCAAAAGTGGTCGATGGTACTGCGGGCCTTGGTCGCGATGCTTTTGTGCTGGCAAGCTTAGGTTGCACTGTGACTATGGTAGAGCGCCATCCTGTGGTGGCTGCATTATTAGAAGACGGTCTGCGCCGCGCCTATCAAGATACCGAAATCGGCGACTGGATGCGTGCACGTATGCAGCTTTTCCATGGTTCCAGCCTCGAAGCGCTTGCTAAGCTCGAGCAAGAGGTCGATGTCGTCTACCTCGACCCTATGTACCCTCACCGCGACAAATCGGCCTTAGTTAAAAAGGAAATGCGGGTCTTCCAAACCTTAGTCGGTGCAGACCTCGACGCCGATGGTTTGCTCGCCCCCGCCATGGCCCTAGCCAGTAAGCGTGTGGTGGTTAAACGCCCCGATTATGCCGAAGATCTAGCTGGGGTTAAGCCCAGCATGGCTATAGAGACCAAGAAAAACCGCTTCGATGTTTATGTAAAATCAGCAATGAAGTAGGCTATAAGCTGAGTATTAAATCTATATAGCTGTCGCTGAACCCATAGATTGACAAATTTAAAGCATATTTTGACATAAAATGGGGTTCTGTAATTTACAAATAAAACACAACACCAATTAAATTAATGAGTTACATTGGTGCTGAAGTGTTGTCTGACAAATCCATAAAAATAGAAGCAGTAATGCTTCTATTCAACCTCTTACTTCCAAAGTCTCTAACAAAGAAATGCCCCATTCCTCGTTAGCAAAGTAGTATCTAGCTCACTTTAACATCAGTATGTTGACTCAATTTTAGTAATGCTACAGAGTTACAAAAGGACTCTGACATTTATAATGTGTCTAACGGGCTAGTTGTTCCCGCAAAATGTTGGCCAAGTACATGTGTATAGATTTGTGTGGTACTAACGTCATTGTGGCCCAGTAACTCTTGAACACTTCTTATATCACGACCAGCTTGAAGTAAATGGGTTGCGAAGCTATGCCTAAACGTATGGCAGGTGACGCGTTTATTCATTTGAATATTACGCACGGCATTCCCGAGCGCTTTACGAATAACACTTTGATGTAAATGATGCCTGCAAAGTGTTCCTGTATAAGGATTGATACAGGTTGTGCTGGAAGGGAAAATAAACATCCACCCGTGTTGCCTAAACGCATTGGGATACTTACGTTCTAATGCATTTGGCAGAGATGGACCTATCCCTTGCTGGTTATCATTCTGTTGAATTTTAATAGCCTTTTCAATATATGTAGTGAGCTTTTCTGCGCATCTATGGCTGAGGATGGTTTGCCTATCTTTATGTCCTTTACCGTCTCTAACGGTCAGCGAAGCTCTCACAATATCAATATCTTGGATACGTAACCTGAGGCATTCTGAAACTCTTAGTCCACTACCATAGAGTAGTTCTATTATTAGCCTATCGCGGCCATCAAGTTCATTTAGTATTAGTGAGATTTCTGATGGGGATAACACTGTCGGTAAATGTCTCTGTTTAGTGGCATAGCAAAAACCTAAATCCCCAAGCTCATGGTGCAAATGCTTCTGATACAAATAGGCTAATGCGTTAAGTGCAATTTTTTGTGTGTTGATGGCCACATTTCGTTGATTGGCAAGGAAGGTTAAAAATTGTGTAACTTCTTCCGTTCCCATTGTTTCAGGGTGACGCTTGTTGTGAAAGTTAATAAAGGCCTTGATCCAATAGAGATAGGTTTTTCCGTTCTAATACTGTAACCACGCATACGCATTTCTTCTTGAAGGCCGCTTAGAAATGGGCTTTTTAGACTCATGATAACCCTCGCTCTTAAATACTGTTATTTTATACAGTATTGTTTAAAATTCCCGGATATCAAGGAAAATAGTGGAAAAATTTTGCGCGTTTGTACACGGACTAATTTATATAATTATTTTATTTCAATCAGTTATGTGCTTGCGATTTGAGATAATAGGTTTGGAAAACGCGCATGCGCGTTTTTCCAGATAGTATATTTAAAGAGAAGCTGATAAGTTATTTGCAATACAAGTAGTTAACTGTGCGCGTTTTTACTGGTCAAACGAGGTAAACGCGCATGCGCACTAATAAAATGTTAGGCAAAACATACATCCAGATAGAAGTAGATAAAAATGACATTTACAGAAGCAAAACACGAGTTTGACAATAAATACGGAACGGCAACAGAATACGACTGTTTCTTACCAGAGCATTTGACTTTTGGACGAAAGACCAATTTCAAAAAGAAGAACGGACAACCTAACGAACAATATTACAAGTGGCAATTCCTGTATTCTATTGTGCAATCAGGTCTTTTTGCCAAAGATTATATCGGGACAGAAGTTCAATTTCCGAAAGGCAACAAATCTTCTGCACCGCTCAAACTTGACGGAGCAATTTTTGACGACATTACTTGGTTTGACAAATACAAAGACTATCACGAAAACGGAAACAATGAGAGTTTAGAGTGGCTTCGTGAACATTTGATTGTTGCACTTGAATTTAAAAAAGAAGACAACAAAAATGTTGCTGATGTTTGGGACAAACAACTCAAAGCATATCTAAACGAAAGTCGCAGACCTTTTTGTTTGGCTGTTTTGTATGACACCGAAAGACTTTATTTATTCCGAAAGCACAACAATAAATTTTTACGATACAGCGAAGAGTTTAACACCAAAGGAGAAGAAAGCAAAACCAAAGAACTTGCCTTACACCTTCCCGACCCCTACATAAATCTTCCAACTTTTGAAGACTTATTAGAGTGGACAGAAACCTTTGCAATTGACCGCTCAAAAAGAGCCATCACCGACTTAGATATTATTTCAGGAGTTCATTCAACGCAAATCAATGATGCTATGAGTAGCATTTTGCGGACAATGGATAAAGTTGGAATGGTTAACCAAAAAGGATTTGAAATTCTTATCCAAATTCTTTCACTGAAAATTTATGATGAAAAAAGAAATGAAAAAACGCCAAAGCGTTTTTTAGACTTTTACATTACAGACGAAGAAAAAAATTTCAAAACTCTTGCAGATAAAGCACTTCAAGAATTTATCAAGCGTTTTAATGCGTTAAGAGATGAAGCAGCAGGAACTTACTATCGAATATTAAAAGACAATCCACTAAACGTAAAAAACGAAAATCATATCAAAGTTTTAATTGAAGTAGTTTATCAATTTCAAGATTACTCTTTTGTGCGCTCACATAAAACCGACCTTTACCAGTTGGTATTTTATAAGTTTGCAACACCATTTTCAAAAGATCAAAATGCTCAATTTGTTACACCACTTCCATTGATTGACTTTTTGGTAAACATTGTAAATCCGAGAAATGGTGAAACCATAATTGACCCAACCGTAGGAATTGCCGATTTTCTTTCCGTCTCCTACGTGAACTCAAATAGCAAGTTGGACGACAACAACATTTTCGGAATGGACATTGACGACCAAATGGTCATGCTTGCAACCTTGAATATGCTTTTGAACGGAGACGGAAACGCCAAAATAAAAGCAAAATCGGGTTACGGCTCTTTACTTTCTAAGTTTGACCACAAAGGTGACATTCTCGACCTTGTGCCGTCAATGAACCAAAAAGGGAATTGGGACGACAGACCAGATGATAACCAACTTAAAAAATTTGATGTAGTTTTAACCAATCCACCATTTGGCGAAGACCGTGCATTTGTGCCGAAAGACGACAAAGATTTGGAAATGATACAATGCTACGAGCTTTGGCACTTGTATAGCAACAAAGGCGAAGAGCAACCAACAGGCAAAAAGAAGAAAGCCGAAAAGCAAGCGAGCAAAATAGATTTAGGTGTAGTATTCCTTGAAAATGCTTACCGTATTTTGAAAGAAAACGGAAGGATGGGAATTGTTTTATCCAACTCAATTGCCAGTATTGACACTCATAAAATTGCCCGTAAATGGTTAATGGACAAAATGCGAATTGTTGCCATTTTTGACTTGCCAGCTAATGTATTTGCAGAGACAGGTGTAAACACTTCAATCATTGTTGCCTATAAGCCAAATGAAAAAGAATTAGCAAAACTGAAAGAGCAGAATTATCAAGTATTTTTCAAAGGCATTGAAAAAGTTGGATATGAAGTAAAGACCAGCAAACGAGTAAAATTCTTCTCACCAAACTATAAAATCAATTACGAGAACTTTGAAGTTGAGATTGACAAAGACGGACGAGCTTTACTTGATGAGGAATTTACAGAAACCGTTGCAGACTTTAAAAAATGGTGTTTAAGCCAAGAAAAACAATTACAGGATATTTTTATTAAGGCGAAGTAAGTATGAGCAATAGTTACGTTAGAACACCAACCGCAATTTCGTTTTCTCATATTGTAGAGAAAGACTTTACGCTTTCTTCTTCGCAGTATATGGATTTGGTAATGCCAAACCAAAACTTCCTTTATGTAAGGGATTTTCTTGTCAGGCCTTTACAACGTAAAGATTTAGGCGTAGAAGTAGGCTCATTGAATTATATAGGAAAATCAACTCATTATTTTTTAAGGACAAAAGCACTTCAACAGCATACATTTTCACCAGAAATAGCAAGCGAAACAGCATTACCAATAATGCCAAATTGCTTTGTGAAAATGAATTTGAAAAAAGGCGATTTGATTATTTCCAAAGACAGCAATATTGGAGAAATCGTGATTTTGGATAAAGATTATCCAAACTATATGCTTTCAGGTGCTTTATACAAATTGCCAGTTTCAGAAAAGAAATACTATTTGTTGGCTTTTATCAAACACAATGTTTTTCGGGAGCAGTTAGACTTTATGGTTCCCAAAGGGGCGACAATTAGACACGCAAAAACATTGTTCTTGGATTGTAAAATTCCAATGCCAAATCACAATTCAGATAACACAATCAAATTTGTTGAGATGCTAACACAAGCTATAATCAACAAAGAACAACTTATCAAGAATAGGCTCGAGAACATTTTAAATCTCATAGAACAAGAACTTTTATCTAATCAAAAGTCAAACAAGTTTAAGTTTGAATTGCCTAATATAAATGAAATTGAAAATATTGGGAGATTAGATACAAACCTCTATCGTGAACATTTCAAGAAAATTGTTTTTCAAATAGAGAACTACACAAACGGATTTCAGACCATACAGGAATTAGGTTTTTCGCTTTCACGTGGACAAAACTTACAAGTGTCAAATATTGGCGACAGTGTTTACAGTAAAAAGAAATACAACAGATTCTACACTTTGATGTTACCAAAGTTTCTTTCAAAATATGGAACTGTTGACAAAATAGAATATTTAGGAAACCCTAATTCATTAAAGACACTGAAAAAAGGAGATTTAATTTTTGGTGCAGAAGGTTTTGAAAAAGGTAGGTCAATCGTAATTATTGAAGAACAAGACAGAGTAATTACAAATATTCACGGTATAACAATTCAACAAGAAGAACACAACGTGAATAAAGCAATCTTTGCAAAGTGTTGCTTAGATTATTTTAGAAGTAAAGGGCTAATTGACCTTTATGCGGTTGGCGGAAATGGCGGGAGTTTGGCTCAAAAGTATTGGGACTTAATTCCATTCCCAAAATTTGACAAAAAGAAACAAGACGAGATTTCATTGCTTTATCACAACCCAAACAGCAATTACCAAGCAGAAACATTCACATTGGACAACTTTTTAGAGCAAGACAATGCTTTCAATGAAACGGCAGGAATTTATGAGTTGGACAAGACAGCCAAACAATTAAAAGAAATACTAAACAAAGCGATTGACGACATAGCAAACGACAGAGAAGTTTATATCGGTTTTAAATAAAATGCCTAACAAAAAATACAGCGGACGCAAAATGCCGCGCCGCTGATTTTGTCGTTAAACCCATAGAATTTTTAATCCGAAACTCAAAAATTAGAGTTGGGGATCTAACACGCTTTTGTCCCGAAGCGTGCTGAGTAAGGTTATTAAATCTACAGACAGGCTACGCTGATGCTAAACAGGTGAGCAAATTCCATGGGTCATCTATAACTCGTTGATTGAATTTAGAGCTTTTAGTCACAGGTAACTCAGTTGTTTTTCCATGCATTTTAACGCCCTCTTGTCCCTTAGTTATTGAGGATTAAGGCAATAAAAAAGCGCTAACCTAGGTTAGCGCTTTTGTTTTTGAATAAAGGTTATGTTTATCGCACTAAGGTAAACAGTGGGGTTTGACTGACCGCTTGAAAATCCAGCGCCATGGTTACACTGAGTGCTGTGATGGTAATAATTGAAAAACCAAACACTTGTCTGGCCCAACGTGGCATATCCACATCTTGACGATAACCTTTGAGGGCCATAGTTAGCCACCAGAGGCTGGTGGCACAGGTCACGGCCATAAAGGCGGTGCCTGTGTAACCTGCGAGTGGCAGCATGGTGCTGACCAAGGCGAACACTGCGATATAGAGCACTATATGGTGCTTCGCCTTGGCCATCCCTTCGGCGACGGGCAGCACGGGGATCTTCGCGGCTGCATAGTCATTAAAGCGGAAAATCGCGATGGCGTAGGAGTGTGGCATCTGCCAGAGACTGAACATCAGCAATAAAATCACTGCGCCCATATCCATTTGCCCCGTCACGCTGCAATAGCCCACCACGGGCGGTACTGCGCCCGAAAAGCTGCCGACTAAGGTGCCGTAAACCGAGTTTCGCTTCATATAGAGGCTATAAATCCCGACATAAACGACATAACCAATCGCGGCAAACAGCAGGGCTAAGGCATTGGTGAACAGGGCTAAGATGCCAAATCCAAGCACGCCTAAGGCGATGCCAAACAGCAAGACATGGCTTAGGGGGATTTCGCCCGTGACGGTGACGCGTTTGCAGGTGCGCTGCATTTTGGCGTCAATGTCACGGTCAATACAGTTATTAATCGCACAGCCTGAGGCGACGACTAAGGATAATCCCACTAAGCTTGCCAGCATCAAGACCAGATCCACATCGCCCTTCGCGGCCAATAGGAAGCCGCCAGCAACGGAAATCAGATTCCCGAAAATGATGCCAGGCTTAGTCACCTGTACATACCCTTTGAAGCGTGCTTTCCATTGCGTCGATGTCAATCTAGCTTGTGTGTTCATTTGCTGTGTCTCGTTACATCATCAAAGCGTTAGCTTCGAGAATGATCCATACCGACAAGCCAACCACCATCACGATGATCAGCGCGGTAAATAGGAAGGAGAAAGTGTTGATCTTGCCTTCCTTAGAGAAGTCCAAGTGCAGGAAGTACTTAAGGTGTACCAAAATCTGCACCAGTGCCGTGACAATAACGATGGCAAGCGTCGTCGATTGCTCGAAGTGATGGGTCATTACCGCCCAGAATGGGATGGCAGTTAACACCACTGACAGCACAAAACCGACTAAGTAGGACTTGATGCTGGCGGCCAGATCGTCTGCGCCATGGCTATGGTCATGTGATTGAGTATGTGCGCCCATTACAGTGCTCCCAATAAGTACACAACGGTGAATACGCAAATCCACACGATGTCGAGGAAATGCCAGAACAAGCTTAAGCAGCTCAGGCGAGTGATGCTGCGGTTGCCTAAGCCAGTTTTGGCGACTTCAATCATCATGATTGCCATCCAAACTAACCCAGCGGTCACGTGCAAGCCGTGCATGCCCACTAAGGTGAAGAAAGATGACAGGAAGGCGCTGCGTTGTGGGCCGTTGCCATGTTCGATCAGGTGATGGAACTCATAGACTTCCATGCCGATAAACACACAGCCCAGTGCAAAGGTAATGGCTAACCAAGTGAGGGTTGCCGCCTTGTTGTGGCGCTTAGCGAAAATCAAGGCAAAGCCATAGGTAATACTACTGAGCAGCAGGGCTGCGGTTTCGATCAGCACAAAGTCCAGTTCGAAAATGTCTTTACCCGAGACACCGCCGTCGGTGTTCATATAGAGCACGGCGTAGGTGGCGAATACCGAAGCAAACAGGATGCAGTCGGTCATCAGGTAGAGCCAAAAACCAAACAGGGTGTTGCCACCCGTGTCATGGTGCTCGTGGTGCTCCTCGGCGTGAGCAACTTCTAAATCAGCTGGGATTGCAACACTCATATCAGCCCCTTACTACATTGTTTAAGTGAGCATTTTCAATGCGTGCCACTTCATCGGGTTGAACGTAATAGTCGACATCGTTGTTATAAGCACGGAATAAGAACACGATAAACGCGCCCACCATGCCCACAATCGCGAGCCACAGAATGTGCCAAATCGCAGCAAAACCAGCGGCAGTAATGCCCAGCGCCATTAAGATCCCGCTCGGGGTATTCTTCGGCATATGGATTGGCTGATAGTGTTTGAGGCGTTGATACGCGGAGCCTTTTTCTTTGGCATCGGTAAAGGCATCGATATCAGATACTTGTGGCAACTTAGCAAAGTTGTAGAACTGTGGTGGTGAGGCGGTTGACCATTCCAGCGTGTGGCCATTCCATGGGTCGCCCGTGGTGTCACGGTTTTGGTCGCGGTCACGGATACTCACGTACAGCTGCACGAATTGCAGAATGATACCGACCATGATGATGCAAGCACCCACGGCAGCGATATAGATCCACATGTTCCATGCTGGGTTATCGATGTGGTTGATACGGCGAGTCATACCCATAAAACCGAGTACATACAGCGGCATAAAGGCCACATAGAAACCAATTTGCCAGCACCAGAATGAGGCTTTACCTAAACGCTCATTTAAGTGGAAACCCGTCGCTTTCGGGAACCAGTAAGCAAAACCGGCTAAGTAACCGAACACGGCACCACCGATAATGGTGTTATGGAAGTGAGCGATCAGGAACAAGCTGTTGTGCAGTACGTAGTCGGCGCCAGGTACGGCCAATAACACGCCCGTCATACCACCAATGGTGAAAGTCACCATAAAGCCTAAAGTCCACAGCACTGGCACAGTTAAGCGCAGGCGGCCGCGGTAAATAGTGAACAACCAGTTAAACAGTTTTACCCCAGTCGGGACCGCAATCACCATGGTCATCACACCGAAGAAGGCGTTGACGTTGGCGCTCGAGCCCATGGTAAAGAAGTGGTGTAACCACACGATAAAACCGAGGATCGAAATCGCGCCACTGGCCCATACCATGGAGGAATAGCCGAACAGACGCTTAGAGGTAAAGGTTGAAATCACATCCGAGAAGATACCGAACGCAGGTAAAATCAGGATGTAAACTTCAGGGTGACCCCAAGCCCAGAACAGGTTGATATACATCATGGCGTTACCACCACCATCATTGGTGAAGAAGTGGAAACCCATGTAGCGATCGAGTGTTAACAGCGCTAAAACCGCAGTCAGGATCGGGAACGATGCCACGATCAGGATGTTGGCCCAAGTACAAGTCCAAGTGAAGATGGGCATTTGCATCAGCTTCATGCCTGGAGCGCGCATCTTAAGCACAGTCGCGATAAAGTTGACCCCGGTTAAGGTTGTCCCTATCCCCGAAATCTGTAGTGCCCAGATATAGTAATCGACCCCGACACCCGGACTGTAAGCCAGCTCAGACAACGGCGGGTAAGCCACCCAACCGGTACGGGCGAATTCACCTAAACCTAATGAAATATTGATCAGCACGGCACCAGACGCGGTTAACCAGAAGCTGAGGTTGTTCAAGAAGGGGAAGGCAACGTCGCGGGCACCGATTTGCAGTGGCAGCACTAAGTTCATTAGACCGATCATAAATGGCATCGCCATAAAGATAATCATGATCACGCCGTGGGCAGTGAAGATTTGGTCGTAATGTTCTGGCGGCAGATAACCTGCGGCGCTATTGGTGGCCAGTGCCTGTTGGGTACGCATCATGATGGCGTCGGAGAAACCGCGGATCAACATGATGAAGGCAAGCACTATGTACATGATACCGAGGCGTTTATGGTCAACCGAGGTTAACCAGTCGTGCCAAAGCACGCCCCATTTTTTGTGTTTAGTGATCAAGGCTGCGACGTACAGGCCTATCACGGCAACAACCGCAAGGGTCACCATGATGATAGGCTCATGATACGGGATCGCATCTAAGCTTAATTTACCGAGAAAAGACATGATTACTCCGCCTCCACTTGGTGAGTGGATGAGTGTTCTGTTGATGAAGTGTCAGAATGGGTTGAGCTTTCCATGTCGGCCATCTTCTGTTCGCTCGCCATATGCGCCATATCGTGGTGCATGCCAGCCATATTGTGGTCGGTACCCATGTGTTCCATACCTTCATGGCCTGCCATGTTCTCATTTGAGTCCATGTGCATGTATTGCATAACGATTTGATCGAACATGCCGCGACTAACTGAGCCAAAGTATTCAACAGGATTGTTTTCACTCTTCTGTGCTAAGGCTTGGTAAGTTGCAGAGTCTAAGGTCTTAGTCGCCTGTTGTTTGGCCTTGGCTACCCAAGCATCGAAGTCGGCTGCCGTTGGCGTGGCAATGGCTTTAAACTTCATGCCCGCAAAACCTGCACCGCTATAGTTAGCGGAAATACCGTCATAGGTACCGGGTTCGTTGGCAATCAGGTGCAACTTAGTCGTCATCCCTGCCATGGAGTAGATTTGGCTACCTAACTGCGGGATAAAGAAAGAGTTCATAGCGGTATCAGAGGTGATCTTAAAGTTCACTGGTACATTCGCAGGGAACGCCAGCTCGTTTACCGATGCAACACCTTGTTCTGGATAGATAAACAACCATTTCCAGTCCATAGAAACCACTTCAACCGTAATCGGCTTGGCGTCGTGTTCGAGTGGTTTGTAAGGGTCGAGATCATGGGTTGAACCCCAAGTGATCACGCCTAAAATCACGACGATCACAATCGGCACAATCCAAACCACGGTTTCAATCGCACTTGAGTGGGACCATTTAGGAGCAAAAACCTCATGATCTCGGCCATCGCGGTATTTCCATGCGAAGAACAAGGTCATGAAGATCACGGGGATAACCACAATCAGCATGAGTAGGGTAGCGATGATGATCAGGTGCTTTTCATCGACACCGATCTGGCCCTTGGGATCCAATACGCCGCCATCACAGCCTGCGAGCATCAGGGCAAGCGCCGCGAATGCTACTTTACTTAAATTTCGAATTAACAAAGGAAGATTCCTCTAACCCTAAGGTTTACAACTCTGCCCAGAGAGATAGGCAGTAGCATTGAGCGGCGTTATCCGAAGGCAAATCCGAAAGTGGCTCGAGCGCGGCACAAAAAATGCCTGCCACCCCAATACGAGATTGAGGATCGACTTTCAGCGCTTAATGCTAAATTTGAATTTTAAAACAGAGAGTTACAATGGGGGGGCGCGACAACCGTGCGCAAGGTGCTCGAGGGATTTTAGCCTTGGGGGTGCTAAAAACTGGCCAGCATTAGTGAGGTCTAAGCTGTTGAAAAACTTAAAGCCATTGTCGAACAGATTCCACAATTGCTTAATTATCTGGGGGTTGAGCAGCAATACGCTCAGTAGCGTGGCGCCGAAGAACTCAATTAAAAAGCCATCGCTTAGGGTGATTAACTCGCCAATATCGATACAGCCACCAACCATCACCGACACTAGGTCAGCAGCGGGCAGCACAAACAGTAACCCAAAGAGTAGGGTTAGGTTTGTCATACTGAAGTGGGAGAACCTCGCAACGAGATTCAATCCTTCAGCGATAAATTGGCTGAGTGCGAATTTCAATTAACAGGTCCGGCTGAACGGGAGGAAATCGTTGGCTGAATAAAAATTCAAGCTGCAACTTTTTTGTGCGGGCGGGAGGATAACAAGAAGCGGGGATTGATTGAAAGTGGATCACTGGCTCAAAACGGCTTTTGCATTAAAAAAACCTTAATTAAAACTAAATTTAAACACTTCATTAACCAATTTAACTGAATTTATATCGATTACACTCGCAAAAAATAGGGTTAATGTGAGCTGAATCAGAAAATGCCTTGGGTTAAATGTGAACAGTTTTAGGCAAGTTTTGATGGCTTATCCAGCGGATTTTGTCGTCTGTCTTGGCTAAAATTAGCGATAGCTTATTTAGATTGAATATGAAATGTTGAGCCGTCATCAAGGCTGTAGAAGGTCGATGGCTTTCGTACCTAGTCGGCGAAATTGGCGCGAGTTTACCAGATAGATGCCTGCAAAAAGAACCTCCACAAGCCGATTTTTAGGGGACTTTTCAATACAGAGTCTGTTATCAGCTTGAGATTGATTTGCGGATTAAGGCATTATGGTGCCTGTCTGAGTTCCAGCTTAGTAATAAAAAGGGATTGTATATCAAAGCATTTGCTCATTATCTTAAGGTCAATATCCTCATTGCCTTGGCCTATTTTGTCGTTGGCAAAATAGGCTTGTTGATTGCCCTACCGCCAGGTTACTCGGCCGCCATCTGGCCCGCGTCGGGGATTGCCATCGCCTCCTGCATTATGTGGCGCCAATATGCCCCTTGGTTTGGGGTGCTGCTTGGCTCTTGGCTGATTAATATCAATATCGGCGGAGCGCTTCACTTCGGTTGGCTGCCCTTAGCCATTGCCTCTGCTTCGAGCTTACAAGCCTATGTTTCGGCCAAGGTGATCCGTCGTATCGACCCCGTTTTCACCTTAGATAAACCCAACACTGTGATTAAATCCTGCCTCAGCCTCGCGCTGACCTGCATGATTGCCACTTTGTTTGCAAATGCCGCCTTGGTGGTCCACGGCACCATTCCGCTCAAGGATGCCTTGGGAAGTACGGTTAATTGGTGGATTGGTGACTTACTCGGGGCGGTGATCTTTATTCCGCTCACTATGTTGATCTTCGATCAGCGCTCAATTTGGCGTTCGAGGCGTGTTCAGACAGGACTGCCGCTGTTGGTTGGTTTTTTATTCTGCGTCGGGATTTATTACTACTCGGATATGAACCAGCGGCAACAACTGCAAGATAAGTTTCAAATCCAATCCAATGCCATTATCAGCAGTGTGGAGAGTTTCCAAGAGTCTAACTTACAGCAAGTGATTGCCTTGGCCAGCCTGTTCGATAATAGCGAACAAGTGTCCGAGGATGAATTTATTCAGTTTGGTAAGCGTAACCAACTGCAACTCGATGGTTTTCGGGCCTGGGCTTGGTCGCCACTGATTGCCGCGAACGATAAAGACAGTTTCGAGACCGAGACCAGCACCGAGCTCGGTGAGCCCTATAAGATTAGATACTTAGAAGGCGGTGCACCGAATGCCGACGGTTGGCTGGTGCCCGTTAAGTTTGTGCAACCTATGAATACTAGCCGCGCCGCACTCGGGTTAGACATCAATGGCGAGCCCTCAAGGGCGGCTGCGATAGCAAAAGTGCGCGCGACCCTATCACCTGTGATGACGGGTAAAATTCAGCTGGCGGAAGATCCTAATGGTCCTGGTGGTACTCTGTTCCTCGCGCCCGTATTCGACCGCATAGGCAATATCGTCGGCTTTTGTTCGGCGGTGATCGATCTGCAGTCGATTATCAATGAGGTCGAGCAGGTCAAAGGCTTGCATTGGCGCCTGACGGACATGAGCGCCAATGGCGCCTTGCTTTACGCCAATAGCCAGAAGACGTTTCCTGATTTTGAAGGCAATATCCATAGCGACAAGATGGGCCAGTACTTTCAGGCGAACCTCATGCTGGCTGACAGGCACTGGCATATAGTGATCTATGAATCCTATTCCTCCTTGATGGGGGATACTTTTAGCCTGTCGCTGCTGATGTTACTGCTCGCCTTTATTACCTGCGCCGTAGTTGGCGGTATGACCTTAGTTTCATCGGGAGAGCGCCACCGCATCGCCGAAAAGGTGGCTGAAAAAACCATGGCCCTCTCGAAGGAAATTGCCCGCAGCCAGACCTTCCAAGCCACCTTGATGGAGAGTGAGCAAAGGTATCGCACCTTATTCGATAAAGCCCCCGTTGGGCATGCCTTAAAACGGTTAGAAGACGGGCAGTTTGTCGCCATCAACCAAGCCTTTATGGAGATAACCGGTTACACCCTAGAAGAGTTGCAAGCCATAGACCCATGGGAACTCACCCCCATTCGTTATCAGTCGAGTGAAACCGAGCAGCTCGAACGCCTCAAGCAAACCCGTCGTTATGGCCCCTATCAGAAGCATTATCGCCATAAAGATGGTCAGCTAGTGGCCGTGAGGCTGAATGGTTCCCTAGTCACCGCTGCCAATGGTGAGCAGCTGATCCTGTTTATTGTGGAAGACATTACCGAGCAGGAACGCACAGTTGCACGGGTTAACCTCTTAGCTCAGGTGTTCCAACAAAGTGGTGAAGGCATCACCATCATGGACGCCAATGACATCATAGTGGATGTGAACAGCGCCTTTACTCAGATCACTGGCTACTCAAGGGACGAGATTATCGGTAAAAATTGCCGTTTCCTCGAGGCCGAGCGCACCGACCGTAGTATCGATGCACAGGTGCGCGCCGCCCTCGAACAGACCGGATTCTGGCAGGGGGAAGTGTGGGACAGACATAAAGAGGGCTTTGATTTCCCGAAATGGTTAATGATGTCGATAGTGCGGGATGAGACGGGCGCGATTAGCCATTACATCGGCAGTTTTACCGATATCAGTGAGCGTAAGGTGAATGAGGAGCGTATCCACTTTTTAGCTCACCACGATTCGCTAACCTTGCTGCCGAATCGTTTGAGCCTGCAATCGCGTTTGGAGAAAGTCTTTCAAGAGGCATTTATCTCCAAAACTCAGATCGCCGTGATGTTTATCGATATGGATCATTTCAAAAATATCAACGACACCTTGGGCCACCATGTCGGTGATATGTTGTTGCTCGAAGTGGCGCGGCGCTTGAAAAATATTATGGGCAATGACGATATCGTCGCGCGTCTCGGCGGCGATGAGTTTGTGGTGGTGTTGTCCGATACGGATCACGATAGAGTCGCTAAGGTGGCAGAAGCGCTACGTAGCGGTTTGAATCAAACCTATCTTATTGATAATAAGCCATTACACTCATCGCCGAGTATTGGTATTAGCCTGTTCCCAACCGATGGTGACAGTGTTGAAGCGCTTATGAAAAATGCCGATATGGCCATGTATCGTGCTAAGGCGGCGGGACGTAACAACTACCAGTTTTTCACCGCTGCGATGAACACCTTAGTGACTGAGCGCCAGCAAATCGAAACAGGGTTAAGGCAGGCGATAGCCTGTAATGAACTGCTTCTACATTACCAACCACAGGTGGATATCAGTTCCGGGCAAGTGGTTGGGGTCGAGGCGCTGATCCGCTGGCAACATCCGGAATTAGGGTTAGTCGCGCCCGATCGTTTTATCCCGATCGCCGAAGAAATTGACATGATCATCCCCATCGGCCAATGGGTATTAGAAAACGCATTAGCACAGCTGGCCGAATGGCGTGACAAGGGCGCTAAAGGATTGCGGATGGCGGTTAATCTCTCGGCGCATCAATTACGTAAAGACACCATAGTCGCGGATATTATCAACGTGCTTACCAAGCATAAGTTGGGCAAGGGGGCGCTCGAGCTTGAAATTACCGAGAGTGTCGCCATGCAGTATCCCGAGCAAAATGCCAAGTTACTGGCCGAGTTGCGCCAGCATGGCATCGAATTGGCCATCGATGACTTTGGGACGGGTTATTCATCACTCTCTTACTTGAAGTTATTGCCCTTAGACAGGCTCAAGTTAGACCGATCCTTTGTGAAGGATATTGAGAGCGATCCGAACGATGCCGCCATCAGCGCGGCGACGATTTCAATGGCACATGAGTTAGGGCTGACAGTGGTGGCCGAAGGGGTCGAGAATGAGGCGCAACTGGTGCTGCTCTCGAGCATGGGCTGCGATTTAGTGCAGGGATATTATTTTAGTAAACCACTGGCTGCCGATGACTGTTTCCGCTTTATCGAGCGCAATTTTTAGGCCGTTTTTTTATCCATTTAGAACTATACTTGGCTAAATCCGGCGATGGAAAGATGGATAAACTAAGGACGGCGTCATGCAAGTTATCTTCACCAAAGGTTCGAAGCGTTACGGGCAATTGCGTTGTGTGCGCATGGATGGCAGCGAGACCCAGACTCAAATGCCCGAGCAGGGGATAGCACCCCACGATATGATCCACTATGTTGTTGAAAAACGTCTGCATATTCAGGGGGCATTTTTTGCCCAAGTGCGAGCGGGGGCCGATATTAGCTTCTCTCTCGAACATAACGAAGCCTCCTTAGCCGTCGCAGATAAGACCTTAATTTGGCAAACCGAGTCGATTGTCGAATCCCTGCAATCCCTACTATGGTCCGCCGATACACCGACCTATGCTGGGTTTTTATACCTGTTAGAGCAGAGTTGCAGTAACCGTAAACTCGCGTTGCCCGAGGTCTCTCAAACGGACTTTGAGCATATTATCAATGAGATAATGGATCTAACCCTCGAATGGCAGGGCATGGGAGAAGGCCAGTCCTTGACCTTAAAGTTTTAAGCTGTTGAACATAAAAAAGAGCGCGAATTTTCGCGCTCTTTTTATTGGTAAAGATTATTCCCGGTGGCGGCGCTCTTGGCTCTGCGCCGATCTGCCTTGGTTATGCTCAGGGCTGCGGGCCATCTGCATATTTTGGCGTGGCTCGCTCTGCCTAACTCTCGTTTCTTCCCGCTGTCTTGGCTGCACTTGGCGGGGTTGTTCAATGCGCTGCGGTTCGGCGCGTCTCACCTCGGGGCGAGTTTCCTGCCTCTGTGGCTGAGTACGGGTCTCAACGCTGCGCGGCTGCTGCTCTCGAGTCTGATACTGGCGTTGTGGACTCTCCTTAGCTTGCTCCCTCGTCGCTTTTGCCTGCATTTGCCTTACCTGATTATCATTGCGGACATTGTCGTTACGCTCTCTTTTGTAACCGTCCTTGTTCGCTTGCGCAGCGTTTGTCGGTGTCACGCGGCGCTCTTTTAACTCGGCCTGAGTGTTTTGGTAACTGGGCGTACGCTCGCGGCTGTAGTGATTATCGCGGCTTACGTTGTTGCCTCTGTCCTTATCTTGGCGCTTGTCATAGTTCTTGTTGTCGCGGTTATAACGTGCGTCTTGATGTTCCCGCGATTTCGAGTATTGGCTGGTAAAGTGTTGACCACTGCCAGTGGAGTGAGAATCGCGGCCACGGAACTTGTTGTCACCGTAGTAGCGTTCTTTCACCACGGGATTATGGTACACCACGCCGCGTCTATGCTCGGGCTTATGCTTCCAAGGTTGAGCACCGTAGCTGACTGAGTATCGCTCCCTTGGGCGATAATGGTGGGAGTGACGGTGATCGACAACGACAACTCTGTGGCTGTGCCAATGGAACGAGCTAAAGAAGTAGTTGAAGGAAATATGGATCCCGGGTGACCAGTAAAAGTAACTATGACTTGGGCGGTAAGGGTAGCCCACATAACCACCGAATTCCCAATACACGGGGGGATAGGCCACGCCCCAGCGCCAAGTGCCGTAAACCACGCGGGGATCATAGTAGGGCACATATACTACTTCGCGGCGTGCGGGCTCTATGATGATTTGGTTGTTGGCACGGGTCACCGCCATATTGTCCATATTGGTCAAGCTGTTGGCTTTATCCGCTTGTTGTCTGAGCGACTGGATGCCGTCCATTACTTGGCCTTCATCGGCCAAGAAGGCTTCGCCGAGCTTCTGGGTCCAATCTAAGTCTTCGCTCATTTTTTCTAAGACGTTAGGGAACGCCATCAGGGCTTTAACACTCGGATCCCAGTCCTTGTCTTCGGTGCGAGACATCACCTCGTCGGTCGATAGCTTAGGATTATCCTCTAACCAACGCTGCGCTTGTACCACTTCGAGTGGATAGGTTGAGGCGATCAAAATATGGCTCAATAAACTATCGGGATAGAGTGCAATGGGCGCAAGCATCTGTTCGAGTTCGGCTTGGCTCAATGAAGCACTTGAACCTTGGCTGACTGATACGCCTTCGGCTTGAGTTGGCGCGGTGAAAGGCAAGGTCATTAATGCCGCCGATAACACCAGCCATTTCCATCGATGTAATCTGTTCATGGTTCGCTCCAATAATCCTATTTGAGGATGTTATTGGCATCATAGGCGCGTGAATATGAACATAAGCTGAAAGTATTTTGTAGGGTAAAAAGAGTATTGCAGCGCCATTCTCAGCTTAAAAATTAACTATCTTTATGAAAAATTAAAGATTAAGCCGAGTGAGTGAAGTTAACGGTAAACTTGGCGCCGCCTAAGTTTTCTGAACGGGATACAGAAATGCGGCCGTTATAGCTATCCACTAAATCGCGGACAATCGCTAGGCCAATGCCGTTGCCTTGGCGGTAAGAATCGGCGCGGATCCCACGCTCAAATATTTGAGTTTGCAGGGCTTCGCTGATCCCAGGACCATCGTCCTCAATACAGAGCTGTAACTGATAGGCATTGCCTGTGACGGTTAATTTGACCTGTGACTTGGCAGCCTTACAGGCATTATCGAGCAAGTTACCTAAAATTTCGGTGAGATCGGCCTCATCGCCCTTAAATACGGCCTGTGGGGCCATTTCACCACTGAGATCTATCTGCGGTTCTCGATAAATCTTGGCTAAGGTGCGAAGCAATTTGGCGCCAACCTCATCCACCTTAATCCCTAAGTGCCATGATGCCGATGCTGCCGTTTGGGCGCGTTTAAGCTGATGACTGATGATGCGACTGATATTCGACACTTGCTCGCTCGACGCCTCGCTTAAGTCTGCTTGGCTCTTAATCACAGCGAGTGGTGTTTTTAAGCTATGGGCCAAATCCGCAAGAGCATTGCGATAGCGTTTACGCTGGGTTTGCTCGGTATTGAGCAGGATATTCAATTGCCGCGCGACTTCCTGCAACTCGCTCGGGTACTGGCTACTGAGCTGGGTCGATTTACCCTGTTCGACATCGTGCAGTTCTTGGGTAAAGCGTGCCAGCGGTCTAATAGTCCAAATCAACCAACTCAACTGAAACACCAGCATGACTAGGATTAAGATCAACAACCAAGTCCAAAGCTGTTGATTAAACTGGGCAATTTGCTGTTGAAATTCCAACTCATCCTTAATGATATGGATAGTCACAGGCACGTTTTCGTTCAGGCTGGCAAAGCTGACGCTAAAGCTGTAGATAAGATGCGGCGCACCATCGAGGTCGATTTGCTCAAATGCACTCTTGCCCGTGGGAGGAATCGTAAAATGCTCTGGCGGCGTGATGCCCATAAAGGATTGCGAATGCCAGACTATGTTCTGCTGATGCTCGGCATTCTCTGTGGTGGCAATGGCATAGAGGCCCGATTGGATCAGGTTAAAGCGGTTTTCGAGCACTAATTCGGGGATAAAAATCCGTTTGTTTTCGACCTCTGTCACCGCTAATACCGAATACACATAGGCGCTCAGCTCGTTTTTGGCGGCGCTTTTTACTTGTTCGGTAAAGGCATCATTGAGGGCGACCCCAATCAGTGGCAGTAATACCAAAATAAACAGCAGCGCGCTGAGGACGAGCCGAGTTTTGAGGGAGTTTAATAACTGCCATGCAAGCGCACGTTTACTCATCTGGGGAGATGACTCTTAAGCGATAACCTTGGCCGCGCAGGGTTTCGATCAGATTGTATTGGTTATCTGGGTCGAGCTTTTTGCGTAAACGGCGGATAAAGACTTCGATAACGTTGGAGTCGAGGTCAAAATCCTGATCGTAGATATGTTCGGTGAGCGCGGTTTTTGACTTCACCTCGCCCTGATGCAGCATAAAGATTTCGAATAGCTTGTATTCAGAGCCGCTTAGGGTGACGAGTTCATCCCCTTTACGCACCTCTAAGCTACTGGTATTTAAACTAAAGGGACCGTTAGTGATCACAGGACTCGCCTTACCGGCCGAGCGGCGGATCAAAGCTTTGAGTCGAGCCACTAATTCTTCGGGATGAAAGGGCTTGGTGAGATAGTCATCGGCACCCGCATCGAGTCCCTCGACTTTATCCTGCCAGCTGTCGCGCGCGGTTAAGATCAAGATGGGGAACGCGCGTTCCTTTTGGCGCACGCGGCGAATCAGGCTAATGCCGTCGAGTTTAGGTAAACCGACATCGATAATCGCGGCATCATAATTATATTCAATGGCTTGGAATAAGCCTTCTTCACCGTCGCTGGCGACATCTATGCTGTAGTGAGCATCGAGCAAGTGCTGTTTTAAGTTGGCTTGAAGTGCTAAATCGTCTTCAACGAGTAAGAGTCGCATATTAATTCCTCGACACGCGCCCAGTGGCGGCATCCACCGAAACAGAAAAGACTTGGCCATCGTTATTGAGGATTTTGACTCGGTAGCCCGAACCACTCGACTGCACGCTGAGCACTTTTCCTCGATATTGACGTTGCGCCATGGCCACGGCTTGATCTGGGCTATTCACCACTAGGCGGCGCTGTTCATTCTTCACGCCTTGGCCGCGCGATTGATTACGATCATCGTGTTTATCATTGCCCGCCATGCTGCCAAAGGAGGTGCATAAGCAAGCGACTAGGGTCAGTGTCAAACCAAGTTTCATATCTGTTACCCGCGCATGTTCGGCGATCTTAAGTGAATAGCTAGATGGATAGCTTATCGAGTCGACTAAGAATACCTCATCACCATAACAAACACATAGAGATCAGCCAATTGGTAAACACAATTCCTTTAAAATTCACTGTGATTCAGGTGAAATCGATTTGTAAATTACCGCCTGAACCTATTTAGCGCCCACGAGTCATATCCAGTGTTCGTGTGACATATTAGCAGTGTTAACCAAAACAGATGAATTGAGGCTGAACGGCATTTTTGCTCGCAAAAACGGCAGATTTTAATGTTCAGCTTATGTTCACCTTGAGTGCCCTCTAATGTCACCAATTTGAACGGATTATCCAATGGGGTATTCAAGATGAACGCACTCAATAAACAAGGTATGGCTACCACCACAAACACCGCTTTCGTTAAGGCGATGGCATTGGCAGGCGCATTACTGACATCATTCGTGGTAAATGCAGAATCCTCTGATGAGCCAAACCTAGCGCCTTTTAGTGCGGCCAGTATCGGGATAGCGAAAAAAGCCGATACCGAGCAAGCCGCCGCGCAAGAGCAACAAGCCTTAAGCCTACTGCAACAGGCTGCACCTGCTCAAACAGTGGGGGAAGCCGCTGCGGCTGCGGTCAAATCTTTAGCGCCGTCGTTATCGGCGAAAAGCCCGAGTGCTCATCGCGTGCAATTGATGGGCGCGACTCCGATGACTCGCGAACAAGTGATTGCTAAGCACACGAGTCAGCCTATCCCAAGCTCGAGTGCGACCAGTGAAGATCCTTACCGTGCGCCCGTGTATCACAGCTTTGCGATTTTTGATGCCAGCAGCCGTTTGTTTGAAGACTTTGATTACGATGGTTTTTATCAAACCTTCAGCGTGACCTTCGATGTGGATGTGTTTGGCTCATATCTTAATGAACGCGCCGATCTGTTTGCCGAGTTGTACCTCAGTCGTAACGGTGGCCCTTGGGTGCATTACTACACCACGGACGTGTTTACCATTTACGGTGACTCGACGCAGGACGATTACGAAGTGCTGACGACTCTCTACACTGGCTATCCAACGGATCACTACGATGTATTAATCGATGTTTATGAAGTGGGTTATAGCGATATTGTCGCCACCATTAGCGCCGATGACACCGATGGCTTATATGCCTTACCGCTGGAAAGTAGCGACCGTGACCGTGTTGACGAAGTGATTGTGGTGGAAGAAAGCGGCGGCACATTGTCTATCTTTGCCTTGCTTGGCCTTGGGTTGTTCGCTGCACTTCGCAAGCGAGAAAAATGGATTAATACTCTGAAATAAACTCTTATGTAAGACCAACAGGGTTATACAGAGTCATCACGCCTACCTAGAGTAAACAGCATGTCTTACACTAAAAAGCAGCGTATATCGATACGCTGCTTTTTTAATTTAGTAATGCGCAAAGTAAAACCTGCAGAAATTATGCGTATGCTCACTTTCTACACAGAATGATTTTTGTTATTGTGGAAATCAAATTTTAAATCAGTGAGTTGTGGATAATCTTGTCGAGTGAACTGAGGTGAGATTAGCGTATGCACACAATAAAAATGTTACAGAGTAGATATATAGGAGCTTTATTTGAATAAAGATATTCAAAAAGATATCTATCGAATTCGAGAAATTCTTGCAGGATTTGAAAAGTCTGACTTTCATAGTATGACTAGCTTTCATTTTTCATCAGGCTTTCCCGCTGGCTGCTGTGGAGACGCTACCGATCTGCTTGGTTTATATTTATTGAAATATCATGGTTTAGATAGTGTGTACGTTTGTGGCAGCGGATTAGGAGATAACTCAAACCAAACTCACGCATGGTTGGTATGCCAAGGTTACATTATCGATATCACCGCCGACCAGTTTAACGATGACGGTTATGATCTACCTTCAGTTATCATCGATAAACAAAGTCTATTCCATGAACTATTCGATGAAACGACAAGTCGTCCAATAAGTATTGAATATCTCAAAGGTACTGGCATTCCAAGTGTATTGACAAAAGTACTGTCAGTAATGCAAAAGCGGGAAAGTGCTCTATAACTCTGGGCATTAGGACGTATTATTCATGCAACGTAGCGAACTAATACTTAAAGAAAAG
Source organism: Shewanella mangrovisoli (assembly GCF_019457635.1). Taxonomy (NCBI): domain Bacteria; kingdom Pseudomonadati; phylum Pseudomonadota; class Gammaproteobacteria; order Alteromonadales; family Shewanellaceae; genus Shewanella; species Shewanella mangrovisoli. Next base: position 4,613,619 of record NZ_CP080412.1, on the reverse strand, counting down.
CTTGGAATGCTCATTGACTCAATATTTGAAGGGCAGCCAACAGTTTTCGAATCATATTCAAAATACGATTTGGATACCTGTCGCTTCGATCGCGCTGAGGATCTTAAAATATATGTTGAATCTGAAAGAAGCAAAGGTGAATGTTTTATCGATCTGGCTATACATTATCCAGCAACTAAAGGATTCGTTTATGAGCAGCAAATTAGTCTCAACTCAGCTAAATTTAACGGTGCGAAACTTAGGTTTCGAACCAGCGGCTGGGGGCTAATTCACTTTCAACTAGATTTCAGAGCGTCTAGTAAATTGGAGTGCAGGATTGCCGTGAACTCTGAAAAGAGAGCTCTGGGCTGGAGTAGCACTTATCCTGATTTGCAATCCCCAGCACTTTGGGATTGGAAAATGGTCGAAACAAATGCACGAAGACTTATTCGAGTATTAAGGAAATGCTCCTAACAGTTGCTCATACTCACTTCGTCAGCCAAGGCAGGCCTCTATCCCAAAGTAAAAACTTGCTATTCCCCTATATGTGTTCTTGCATAGCAATTTGCTTCACTGCACAAATCCCCTTTTTCTCTCTGTGTTTATCATTTCCGATTCGGGCTAGTATGGGCAAGTTACGTTAACTAAAGGAAGAGAGACATGATTGCTCAAGGTCAAACATTACCAGCGGCGACGCTAAGCCAACTGACTAAAGATGGCGTGGTAAATCATCAAGTTACCGAGCTGTTCGCGGGTAAAAAAGTGGTATTATTTGCAGTGCCTGGTGCTTTCACACCAACCTGTTCTGAAGCGCATTTGCCAGGTTATGTCGTACTGGCCGATCAATTTAAAGCTAAAGGCGTGGATTTAATTGCCTGTGTATCGGTTAACGATGCCTTTGTAATGAAAGCCTGGGGCGAAGCGCAAAATGCGTCTGAACTACTGATGTTAGCCGATGGCGATGCGAGTTTTACTAAGGCGCTGGGACTCGAGATGGATACCGCTGGCTTTGGCGGTGTACGCTCACAACGTTATGCGATGATCATCGATAACGGTGTGGTGACTTTACTGAATGTAGAAGCACCTAAGTCATTTGAGGTGAGCAAAGCCGAAGTGGTATTAGCGGCACTTTAATGCCTGATTAGAAAAAAATGGGAGCCTAGGCTCCCATTTTTATTGGTATCAAGTTTAAGCCGCTCGGGCTGGTACAGTGTTGGTGTCGGCTATGCCCAGGCTGGTCTCAATATCTTCCACACTTTGTTGCACTTCTTGGGCAATCACTTCACTCTGCTGCGAACTGGTTTGCGCTTGGTCTTTTAGGTTATCCATGCTGCGAACAAACTCATCGAGGTAATCGACTTGTTCTTTGGCGTTAAGCGAACCCTGCTTGGCGGTATTGGCCATTTCACTCGCTTGATTTTGCACGGTTTGCGCCACATGCCATAGGCTCTGTGCCCGTTGTTTTTGGCTGTCGGTTGCTTGGGCAATGCCATCAACACTTTCGCCGAGAGCGAGGTTCGATTGGGTGAGCTGATGCAGGATTTTCACGATTTCATTTAACGACACCTGAGTGCGTTGACTCAGGCTTCGCACTTCGTCGGCGACCACGGCAAAGCCGCGGCCTTGCTCGCCCGCACGGGCGGCTTCGATAGCAGCATTCAGTGCCAATAGATTGGTTTGCTCGGCAATATTGCCAATCACATCAATAATTTTGGCCACATCTGCTACCGAGTTATTCAGACTTTCGAGCGAGGCGTGGCAAAGGCCGACTGCCGTTTGGGTTTGTTCTGTGGCACTCAGTACCGCTTCGGCCTCGGTCTGGCTCGACTGCATTTGGCGCATGGTTTCGGCTGCGCTTTGTTCAACAAGGGCCGAGGTGTGACTGACCTCATTGGCGAGGCTGCGGATATGTTCGGTTTGCGACTGAGTGTCGGCGACTATGGTCTGAGTGTGTTCGGTGTGCTGCGACAGTTGGGTAATGCGTGCGACCAACTGACTTAAGGATTGAGAAACCTTAGTCATTTGTTGGCGTTGGAGTTCGTCTTCTTGCTCGAATCTGTGTAGCAATTGATTGAAATGGCCTGCAATTTGGCCGGTTTCGCAGCGGCGATTAATGTCCAAGCGTTCGCGACTGTTGGACTCGCTTAATTGCATAAAGGCTTGGTTGAGGCGTTTAAGGGGTTTAACCACGCGGTTCTGTTGCAGGATTAAATAGCCGATAGCAAACAGCGCCATAATCGAAACCATTGCATAAAGAATGACTTGTAACTCATATTTGAGTTGTTGGTTTTTGGCGGCCTGCGCCTCACCTAGGGCGATAAGTTGCTGTTCAACTCTGCTAATGGCTTGAATTAACTGCTCTTGCATCTCCTGATTGGCTTGCAGCAGTTGGTGGGTATTGGCGACTTCTTTATTGTATCGATTGGCTAGACTTAACAGCTCGCTGCGATCATTTTCACCCACTTCAATCTGCTCAGGTTCACTTGCGCCAAGGGCAAATTCATCGGCTTCCTGCTGCTCGTACACGCCGATTAACGGCAGGGCGTTCAGTTGGTCTCGCCACTGGTTTAGTTCTTTGCTGGTGCTGTCGAGAATATTTTTAAGCTGCTGATTTTTATCGATGAGATAGCCATCGGTCAGCTGCGATAACTGATAAACAATGCTGGGTAAGTCGCGGCTTAATTGCAGATATTGTTCGGCCACAGTGGCATTAACGGCTAAACCTCTGTCGGCGTAACTGCCGAGCCTGCGGTTATAGTCGAGCATTTCGGATTCGGCGTGGGCCAGTAGCTGTCTTGGATTGCCCGCGAGTTTGCCGGCGGCGCGGTATTTGGTATCTAAGTCTTGAATAAATTGACTCAGGCCAGTTTGCAATTCCTCATCGGCACTGCCCGCTGCGGCGAGGTTGAGTTCGCTGAGCTCAGTTTTAATTTTACTCAGTTTGGCTTTGGCTTCTTCGAGTTGGGTCGCGTTGCCGCTGGCTAAATAGCCATCGAGATCGCGGCGTACCCCCACGAGAAAATCCTGTTGTAAGCCTTGGAGCACTTGGGTTTGTTGCTCAATCTGTTGTCTTTGATCGCTGCTCCACAGCACCACGGCTGCTAATAGTCCAGCAAGCAATAACAACAGCGCCGAAGCTGAGAGTGACAGCGTTGAAATCTTCATGATGCAATCTTCATTGGAAACTTTAGGAAGTTAACTGCCTAGAGTTTATGAATTTCGCGTGACATAAATATGACAACACGAGTTGAATGTCAGCGTTGTCATTCTGAATTTAGGATTTATTCTAGGGGGAGCCAGACTTGGGCTTTTAAGCCGCCCTCAGTGCGGTTAGATAAGGTCACTTGGCCTTGGTGACGGTCGATAATTCGTTTGATGATAGCCAGCCCTAGGCCCGAGCCAACACTACCGCGTGCAATATCACCTTGGGTAAATGGCTGAAACAGTTTGGGAATTTGTGATTCATCAATCCCGGGGCCATTATCCTCAACGCTAAAACCGATCCGCTTGCCATCAAATTGCGAGCTGATTCGCACCCAGCCCGAACCATAGCGGAAGGCATTTTCGACCAGATTGCTGAGCACTCGCTTAATCGCCAGCCCTTGGAACAGGGCCTCGGGGCAATCGCTCAGTACGACTTCAATTTCACCGTCGCGGTTGGCTTCGGCCTGCGCGATATCTTGGATCAGTTTATTGATTTGCCCGGGCTCGCGGCTCGCCTCCTGATCTTGGCGAATATAGGCAATAAACTGGCTGATAATGGCGTCCATATCTTCGATATCGTTGACGATACCGTCTTTAAGATATTGATCTTCTTCGACCATCATTTCGGAGGCGAGGCGAATGCGCGTCAGTGGCGTGCGTAAATCGTGGGAAATTCCCGCCATCAACAGGGCTCTGTCCTGTTCGAGCTGTTTCATGCTGTGGGACATCTGGTTAAAGGCATTAGTCACTTCGACCAGTTCGCTGGAGCCTTTAAGCGGCAAGGGCTCGGGAAACTCACCGCGGGAGACTGCTATTGCGGCTTTTTGTAAGCGTCTGAGCGGCCTGTTTTGCTGGCGGGCAAACCACCATCCACCGGCGACACTGAGTGCACCGATCACCATTAAGTACAGTGTGAGTGGTGACAAGTCGGAAACGTTTTGCCCTATGAGTGGCACTTTAATCCACACCGAAGGCGCCTGCGGCGGGCGGATCCAAATTTGTAATACTGTGCCGTGGGTGACGCGAACTTCAGCATCGCCACCTAGGTATTCCGACATCTGCGATGACCAAAAACCGTAGTAGGTGGCCTGTTCGATTCCCGCTTCGCGGGCCTGTTGTTGGTTGTAGACCTTCATGCCATCGTCACGGACTTTGGCATTGAGTGCATCGACTATGGTTAAGTGTTCGCGGCCGATATCGATACCATCGACAAATAACAAATTGATTTGGCGGGCAATTAACTGGTTGATTTGCTGATAACTGGGCTTTAACACATATACAGCCACAGTGACATAGGAGACCAGCTGATTGATCAACAGTAGACAACCAATCAGCATGACGGTTTGGCTAAAGGCGCTGCGGGGAAGAAAGCGCCACCAAAACTTAGGTTTCATCTTGATGCCAACGCACTGGCGACTTCAGGCAAGAATGGCTCATCGACGGGCTGCACCATCGGGTACAAACACATAGCCAAGACCCCACACGGTTTGAATGTAGCGCGGATTAGCGGGATCTTTCTCAATCAATCGGCGCAGGCGCGAAACCTGTACGTCAATTGAGCGCTCCAGCGCCGAATAATCACGGCCACGGGCGAGGTTCATCAATTTATCCCGCGATAAAGGCTCGCGTGGATGAGTCACTAACACTTTTAATACCGCAAACTCGCCACTGGTGAGGGCGATGGCCTCATTGCCGTGGTACATCTCACGGGTGGCTAAGTCGAGGGAGAATTCGCCAAAGCTAATTTCGGCTTCCTGCTGCGCGGGTGCGCCGGGCACATCTTGGATTTGACGACGCATTACCGCTTTGATCCGTGCCAATAATTCCCTTGGGTTAAAGGGTTTCGGCAGGTAATCATCGGCGCCGAGTTCTAGGCCGATAATGCGGTCGACCTCATCGCCCTTGGCGGTGAGCATCACAATCGGAATCGTGCTGCCCTGTTGGCGCAGGCGACGACAGATGGATAAGCCATCTTCTCCAGGCAACATCAGATCGAGCACTATCAGGTGAAAATTTTCCCGCTCCAATAAACGGTCCATCTGCTCAGCATTGGCCGCACTGCGCACCTGATAGCCTTGCTCCATCAGGTAACGCTCGAGTAGTGCTCGTAGGCGCATATCATCATCGACGACGAGGATTTTCGAGGTTTCTTGTCCCATGGGATGTCCTTAAATTGCTCGGATTATTGCTTTTATTCTTTATGCCGTCATACAACAAAGATTAACTGGCTGAAATTGAAAACGAATCTGCCAAGAATGTGCTTAATATAGCCGGATTCAATCTGAGCGACTAGCTCATGATGTAAGCCAATCGTGGTCGAATTCGGCTAATTGCTAACTCATGTTAATACTAAGCAAATGAAATTGCATGGGAATCATGACATTTATCTAGTATGTAACTGAAATTGTAACTAAATTGGCACTAGCGACTTTTGACGCATTTATTGGCTTAAACGCTAAGCTTTATGGCAAAAGTATTTTGATTAGTCCAGAATCATAACTCTATGATTATTAATTATTAGGTGCATATGACCCTGTCGATGAGTTACAAGCAAGCCTCCAAGTGGGGGTTATTCGTCTTGCTCGTGGGACTGTTTTTCAGTGTCGTGCTTGCTTGGCAGGTGAGTCGTATCAATGCACAAACTATTTCGCAGGCGCTAGAAGAGCGCGCGCAGCAGATCAGTGAGAATGTGACTAACCGGATTACCCTGTACCAATATGGCCTGCGGGGCGCCCGAGGCATGATATTGACGGCGGGCGAAGACCATATTAGTCGTTCCATGTTTCAAAACTACAGCCTGACGCGGGATGTGGATGAGGAGTTCCCTGGCGCCCGGGGTTTTGGTTTTATCAGGCGCGTCACTAAAGAGAACGAAGCGCAGTTTTTAGCGCGGGTTAAATCGATGGATTGGCCTGACTTTCATATTCGTCAGCTCAATCCAAACGAGGGCGAAAAATATCTTATTGAATATATTGAGCCGCTCGACCGCAATAAGGCGGCAGTCGGCTTAGATATTGCCTCCGAAAGCCATCGAAAAGAAGCCGCAGACCGTGCCTTGTTGTCGGGGGCGGTGCAAATCTCTGCACCTATTACCTTAGTACAAGCTACGGGTAAGCCACTGCAATCGTTCCTTATTTTATTACCCGTTTATCGTACCAATGTGGTTCCCGCTACTCCGGAAGAACGTCTGGCTCAGGGCTTTGGCTGGAGCTACGCGCCGCTGGTCACGACCGAAATCTTAACGGGCTTATCTCTTCATCAGAAAATGACCAAATTGATGCTGAGCGATGTGACGGATGAGCAGCAGCCGATCAATTTCTTCGAAACCCACGCCAATGACTTAAGCGAGTTATCGGATTACAGCTACAAGTCCACTAAGACGATTTTTGGGCGGCATTGGCAGTTTGAAGTGATTGCTTATCCGGCATTTATCAAATCATTACATTTAAATAAGCCGAGTCTAGTGTTGTTCAGCGGCTGCCTGTTTAGCCTGTTGCTGGCGGCCTTGATTGCTATGTGGTCTTTGAGCTTACAGCGTAAACAGCAAGTGTTGACCGAGCAGGCTCGGCGCGCCAGCATGTTGGAACACTCCCTCGACGGTATTATCAGCTATGACCTTGCCGGCAATATCACCAGTTGGAACCAAGGCGCAGAGCGACTCTTTGGTTATACGGAGCCAGAAACACTGGGATTGCCGAGTAGTGAGTTGATTGTGCCCCCCAGCATAGTGCTCGAGGAGCAGGCACTATTTGCCGACGTGTTAGCCGGAAAAACTGTGCTGAACAGGGTATCGCGCCATCAACGCGCCGATGGCAGTAACCTGTCGACTTCGACCACGGCGTTGCCCATTTACGATGAACATGGCGACATTGTTGGCTTGAGCCAAACCATACGGGATATCACGGCGCAGCAGGATGCCGAGCGGCATATTCTTAACCTCAACGCCAGTCTTGAGCGCCAAGTCGCGAAGCGCACCCATGCGTTGCAACAGGCTCTACTCGAGAATCAGGCGCTGCTCGATACCATCAACCAACAGTTGCATTACTCAGTCACCGATTTAGACGGGGTAATCTTAGATGTGAATGAACACTTCTGTTTGATCAGTGGCTATGCGCGGGAAGAATTAGTTGGTAAGACCCACGCGGTGCTTAAGTCGGGTGAGCACGATGCTGCGTTTTGGAAGACGATGTGGGAACAGATTAAGGCGGGTAAATCCTGGCATGGAGAAATCTGTAACCGAGGGAAAGATCAAGAGCTGAAGTGGTTCGATACTGTGATTGGTTCAGTATTCGATGAGCATGGTGAAGTCGAGCGTTTTGTGGCGCTGCAAACCGATATTACCGAACGTAAATTGGCACAGATTGAAAAAAATCGGATTGCGACACTCCTAACTAATGTGCTGGATGCCGCCTCCGAAATGTCGATTGTTGCCGCCGATCCGCAGGGCATCATCACCATCTTTAACCGCGGTGCCGAACGCATGCTGGGGTATTCTGCCGAGGAGATCATAGGTAAAACCACCCCTGCACCATTCCATATCCCCGAGGAAATAACCGCAAGGGCGGCTGAGCTTTCTGAGGAGTATGGCCAAACAATTCAAGGCTTTGATACGTTTGTGCATAAGGCGCGGGAAGATGGCTCCGAAACCCGCACTTGGACCTATGTGCGTAAAGACGGTAGCCAATTCCCGATATCGCTCTCGGTGACGGCGATGCGTGGTAATGATGGTGACATTTTGGGATACCTTGGCATTGGGGTGGATATCTCGCAAATTGTGGCCCAGCAAGAAGCCTTACTCACGGCGAGTAACCACCTAAGCAAGGCGGCCGAAGTCGCTAAGCTCGGGATCTGGACTTGGAACTTGCTCGATAACTCGTTGCAGTGGAACGATCGCATGTTTGCTATGTATGACCAGCCTGAAAGTCTAAAGCAGCAAGGACTTAGCTATGAACATTGGCGGATGCGAGTGCACCCTGATGATGTAATCGAGGCCGAAGAAACGCTTAAACGCGCGGTCGAGCATGATGAACCCTATGAGCCGATTTTTAGGATCCTAACAACGGACGGTGAGATTAGGTATGTGCAGGCCGCCGCTAAAATCGAACGGGACAGACAGGGTCATATGATTCGAGTCATTGGCATCAATATCGACATCACCGCCCAGCGGCAGTTAGAAAAAACACTCAGAAATGCCAAGCAGGAGGCGGATACCGCCAATGCAGCTAAGTCGGCGTTCCTTGCCAATATGAGCCATGAAATCCGCACCCCGATGAATGCCGTGTTGGGGATGTTGCAGCTGATGCAATATACCGCCCTCTCGGTGCAGCAGCAGGGTTATGTGACTAAGGCGCAAACGGCCGCTAAATCATTGCTTGGGCTGTTAAATGATATTTTAGACTTCTCAAAAATTGATGCGGGTAAGTTGAAGCTCGACCTTCATCCTTGCTCGATTGAATTGCTGATGCGGGATCTCGCAGTGGTACTGTCGGCCAATCATGGCAATAGCGATGTCGAAGTGATGTTCGATCTCGACTCAGCGCTGCCCGCGTGGTTGCTGGCCGATCAGTTAAGGTTGCAGCAGATTTTGATCAACCTTGCTGGTAATGCCCTCAAATTTACCCCACACGGTCAAGTGATCGTCGGGCTGGAATGTCTACGCCACGAGGCGGAGAGCGTTACTGTGCAGTTTTCGATTGTCGACAGCGGTATTGGCATCAGCGAGGAGCAAATCGAGCGGATTTTCACTGGCTTTGAGCAGGCTGAGTCTTCCACTTCACGCCGTTTTGGCGGTACTGGGCTTGGGCTTGCGATTAGTAAACGTCTCGTCGAATTAATGGGCGGCCAACTGCAAGTGACCAGTAAGGTCGGTGTGGGCAGCCGTTTCTGGTTTGATTTAACCTTCCCCGTGATGGAAGTGGAGGCTAACCCACGCGCCGATTTGAGCGGTTATCGTATTTTGGTTGTTGATGACAATCAGATCACGACTGAGATCCTATCGAAAATCCTCAGCGATTACGGCTGTGTGGTTGAAACTGCCTCGGGTGGTTATCAAGCCATAGAAAAAGTGAAACAAGCCACTGCCAATGCTCAGCAATTTGATGTGGTATTGATGGATTGGCGCATGCCGGATATCGATGGTTTACAAACTGCAGAGATGCTGAAAAATGCTGGAACTGGCAATTATACCCCGCTGGTGGTGATGTTAACGGCCTACGGCCATGAAGTGATAGCCGAGAGCCAGCATATCAACAACGTGCCTTTTGTGAACTTTTTAACTAAACCTGTGACTTCACAAATTCTGGCCGAAGCCGTGCTCAATGCCATCGAAGGCAAGACCATGGACGCCAATCCTAAACCGCGCTCACAGCGACTCTTGGCGGGGCTCACGCTGTTAGTGGTTGAAGATAATCAATTAAACCGCGAGGTGATTGACGAGCTGCTCACCTACGAGGGCGCAACCGTTGTGCTGGCCGAAGGCGGCATTGAAGGGGTTACCCAAGTATTAGACAGCGGCGACATGTTTGATGCCGTGATTATGGATATGCAAATGCCGGATATTGATGGCCTTGAAGCCACGCGGCGGATCCGCGCCGATGGCCGCTTTGACCAGTTGCCTATCCTGGCGATGACGGCGAATGCCTCGCAGGCAGATAAACAGGAATGCCTCGAGGCGGGCATGAATGCCCACGTGAGCAAACCCATAGATATGCAGCAGTTATTGCCGAATATTCTGCGGCTGGTGGGGCGTGATGCGGCACAGTTCGCAGAGCCTGAGTCAATGCATCTTGACGCTCAACATAATCTCGAAGGCGAAACCCTGCTTGACGATATTCGCTTGATCCTGCGCCGCTTTGGCGGCAACCAAGTGTTTTTCGAGAAAATGGCGAGCAGTTTTGCCCCTGAAATGACCAAACAGCTAAGCTTATTCAAGCAATCGACAAAAACCTTTGATTACGCCACCACAGCGGCGATTAGCCATGCGATTAAAGGCATTGCCAGCAACTTTGGCGCGAGGCGTTTAGCTGTGCATGCAGCATTTTTAGAAAAACAATTTAAACAAGAAGGCCTAGAGCTGCTGGAAATAAAATGCTGGACGGATACACTGGAGTCTTTAATTAATCAAAGTATTGAGCAGCTTTCTGGCTTTTTACCCAAGACACAGTTAAAACAGCCGCAATTGAGCGAGCCTGCAAACGGTGTTTTGGATATACAAAGTGTTCGAGCCGAGTTGGATAACTTGGCCTCCCTCTTACAGGAAAATAACTTAGAAGCCGTGACTCTTGTAGATAAACTCGCAAAACCGCTCTCACAGCATCCACAATGGACGGAGCTGAATGGACAAGTGCAATCCCTCGCCTTTATGCAAGCCTTAGAGACATTGCGTGCGATGATGTTGGAGAATGCCTAGTGCAGTATTTAAGTGAATTAATGGCGACGCAACAGGCCACCAAAGGCAAGATTTTGATCGTGGATGATCAGCCACTGAATATCAAAATCTTGCACCAACTCTTCCATGAGGAATATGAGATGTTCATGGCGACGAGTGGTGAGCAGGCGCTGCAGGTATGCCAAAAAATGCAGCCCGATCTGGTGTTGTTAGACATCGAAATGCCTGAGATGACAGGTTATGAAGTCTGTCAGCGACTAAAAGCCGATCCTGCCACCGCCAATATTGGGGTGATCTATATAACCGCCCATTTTGATGAGATGGAAGAAGTGAAGGGCTTTCAACTCGGCGCGGTGGATTTTATTCACAAACCGATCAACCCCATCATCACCAGTGCGCGGGTAAAGAACCAATATCTACTTAAGCGCCAATCCGATGTATTGCATTCCATCGCCTTGCTCGACAGTTTGACTGGCGTGGCTAACCGTCGCCAATTCGAGCAACGCTTACCCGAAATCTGGCGTCATTGCAGCCGTAATCAGGCGTATTTGTCCGTTATCATGCTGGATGTGGACTTTTTTAAACGCTATAACGATCGCTATGGTCATCAGGAAGGAGACCAATGTTTGCGACTGGTCGCCGATGCCGTCAAAGGTATGTTAAAACGTCCTAACGATCTTATCGCCCGCTACGGTGGCGAGGAGTTTATCTGTATCCTGCCAGAGGCTAAGCTGTCTGGCGCCATGCGTCTCGCACAGGCGATGGTAGATGCGGTGCATGCCCTGCATTTAGAGCATCTAGACTCAGAGTTTGGTGAGGTCACAGTGAGCGCCGGAATTGCCACAATTCAACCAGTCGCCGAGCAAAGTTGGGAGTCTTTGGTTGAAGTTGCGGATCAGCAGCTATATATCGCTAAACATAATGGCCGTAATCAAGTCGTTGGTATCGATATCGAACCGGCGCAATAATCTTGTTTGAGTGTCGAGTAAAGTGACTCGACATGGTTAAACCTGTGGATAGTTGAGTTATGAAAGCGCATTTGATCACCCGCCAAGGCTGGATGACCTTAGATAAAGAATTAAAGTACCTGTGGAAGGAATATCGTCCGCAGATCACCCTTAAAGTGCAAGAGGCAGCCGCCCAGGGCGATAGAAGTGAAAACGCGGATTACACTTACAATAAAAGACTTCTACGTCAAATAGATAGTCGGGTTAGATATCTGGTCAAACGCCTCGAAGAACTCAAAATCGTCGACTATTCTCCCCAGCAGGAAGGCAAAATTTATTTTGGCGCTTGGTTCGAGCTCGAAAACGAAGTGGGCGAGCGCGTGCGTTATCGTATCGTCGGCAAGGATGAGCTCGACACTAAACTCGGCTACATCACCATAGACTCCCCCATGGCGCGGGCACTGATCGGCAAACTGGTCGATGATGAAGTGGTCGTGCAAACCCCCTCGGGTCCGAAGGAATGGTATATCAATGACATCCGCTATACCCCATTCGAGACGCCGCTCGAGGGCGAGCCTGAATAACCTTTAGTAGATCAAACTCTCGTCGATTTTCATGCTGAAATCGACAGCATCATATGAAATAACGACTGCGCCTGTGGTATCTTGGGCGCAATTAGGATCAATCAAACCCTTAGGCACGATACTTTATTTATGCAGACTATTGCCCAAATTATTGCTCAGGAACTGAATGTTCAGGAGCATCAAGTCACTGCCACCATAGATTTGCTCGACAATGGTGCCACAGTTCCCTTCGTCGCCCGTTACCGTAAAGAAGCGACCGGTGGTTTAGATGACACCCAATTACGTACACTGCACACCCGTTTAGGCTATTTGCGTGAGCTGAATGACAGACGTCAGGTCATTTTATCCAGCATTCAAACTCAGGGTAAGTTAACGCCTGAATTACAAAGGGAAATCGAAGGTGCCGACAGCAAGACCCGCCTCGAGGATCTGTATCTTCCCTTCAAGCCTAAGCGCCGCACTAAGGGCCAAATAGCGATTGAAGCAGGAATAGAGCCGCTTGTTGAAGCTGTGCTTGCCGATCGCAAGGCGGATATTGAAGCATTGGCGGCGGGTTATCTGAATCTCGAAGCGGGTTTTGCCGATACTAAAGCTGTGCTGGAAGGCGCCCGTTATATTCTGATGGAACGTTACGCCGAAGATGCGGAATTACTGCGTAAAGTTCGTGACCACCTAAGTCAAAACAGTGTGTTAGAAAGCCGTGTTATCGCTGGCAAAGAGAAGGAAGGCGCGAAGTTTCGCGACTATTTCGAGCACAACGAACCTCTGGCGAAAGTGCCATCACACCGCGCCTTGGCGATGTTGCGTGGCCGCAATGAGGGTTTCCTCTCCTTATCGATGAATGCCGATCCTGCTGCCGAAGCGGGTCAGGGCAGTTACTGCGAAGTCATTATTAGCGAACACTTAGGCCTAAAACTTGGCGAGAGCAGTGTCGACCAATGGCTTAAGACCGTTGTGACCGCTACATGGCGGATTAAAATTGCCCTGCAAATGGAAACCGAGTTTATCTCGCAAATGCGTGAGCGCGCCGAAGCGGAAGCCATTAAAGTGTTTGCCCGTAACTTAGGCGACTTGTTAATGGCCGCACCAGCGGGTGCCAAGGCGACTATGGGGCTAGACCCAGGTCTACGCACGGGCGTTAAAGTGGCTATAGTGGATAACACGGGTAAGTTAGTGGCACACACGACTATCTTCCCCCATGCGCCGCAGAATTTGTGGGACAAGTCAATTCGCACCCTCGCCAACTTAGCGCAAATGCATAAGGTGGAGTTAATCGCGATTGGTAACGGCACTGCATCACGCGAAACAGACAAGTTAGCGGGTGAGTTGATTGCCAGCCTTAAGGACAGCCAACCGCAACTGACCAAGGTGATGGTGAGTGAAGCGGGCGCGTCCGTGTATTCCGCCTCCGAACTCGCCGCACTGGAGTTCCCAGAGCTAGATGTGTCTATCCGTGGCGCCGTTTCTATTGCTCGCCGTTTACAGGATCCCTTAGCGGAACTGGTGAAGATTGAGCCTAAGTCCATCGGTGTGGGTCAATACCAGCACGATGTGAGTCAAAGTCAGCTATCTAGCTCGCTCGAGGCCGTGGTCGAAGACTGCGTAAACGGTGTGGGCGTGGATTTAAACATGGCATCGGTGCCTTTGCTGTCGCAAGTTGCTGGCTTAAACAAAACCTTAGCGAAAAACGTGGTCGATTACCGCGATGCTAATGGCGCCTTCAAAAACCGTAAAGAGCTGTTAAAAGTACCACGCTTAGGCCCTAAAGCCTTTGAACAAGCTGCGGGCTTTTTGCGGATCCGTGATGGCGACAATCCCTTAGATATGTCGGCGGTTCACCCCGAAGCCTATGCACTGGTCGAAACCATTGCGAAGACCAAGCAAGTGGAGTTGGCGAGCCTTATCGGTAATTCTGAGCTGCTACGCAACATCAAGCCGCAGGAGTTTACGACCCCTGAGTTTGGTTTACCGACAGTGACCGACATCCTAAGCGAACTGGATAAACCGGGCCGCGACCCCCGTGGTGAGTTTAAAACCGCCAAGTTTAAGGATGGGGTTGAGGAGCTTAAGGATCTGAAGCCTGAGATGATCCTCGAAGGTGTTGTCACTAACGTGACTAACTTTGGTGCCTTTGTGGATATCGGCGTGCACCAAGATGGTTTAGTGCATATCTCATCATTAACCGACAAATTTATTACCGATCCCCATACCGTGGTGAAAGCGGGTGATGTCGTGAAAGTGAAGGTGATGGAGGTCGATGTCGAGCGTCGTCGTATTGGCTTGAGTATGCGTCTGGATGAGGCTATCGATCAGAGCAAGAGTCAATCACGCGGCCCATCTCAAGGTAAGCCACAGGCTCATAAGGGCAATATACAGCATAAATCTGCGCGTCCCGCGCCAAAAGCTGCACCTGTCAACGCGGCCATGGGCAATGCCTTTGCCGACGCCTTCGCTAAGCTGAAAAAGTAATCTGACTCTGGTCGGCTCGAATATACACTTGTGTGCGAGCCGACATTTTTTTACTTGTTAGCCACAAAATTGTTGCATATATGCTGTCCTAGGTAATATAAAGTCGGCATTTAATGCAACGTTAAGCAAAATCGGTTGTCATAACACAACTTTTTCACCGATTTTTCTCAAATTGACACTCCAAAGCTGAGTGGAAGTTTACTGTTTTGGGGTTATACATGCAGTCAGGTTTATCCGCTCGTGGACGTCAGCCCGCCCATGGGCCGTTTCGCGTCATTCTTATTTTCAGTCTGTTAGTACTCGCTATTGCTACGGCTAGCCGCGTTGGCTTAGGTCTGTGGCAGGGCGAACGTGTGGCCGCCGTTGACGGTTGGTCGCATCTGTTACTGCAAGGTATTCGTGTCGATATCGCAACCCTGTGTTGGTTATGGGGTGTCGCCGCCTTAGGTACGGCGTTGTTTTCAGGCGATCATCTGCTTGGCCGCATTTGGCAAGGAGTGCTGCGCCTATGGCTAACCTTAGGTCTGTGGGCCATTGTATTCCTTGAGGTTTCAACGCCAGCCTTTATTGAAGAATACGGCATTCGCCCGAACCGCTTGTATGTGGAGTATTTGATTTACCCCAAAGAAGTGCTGTCGATGCTGTGGGCGGGACGCAAGCTGGAGCTGATTTTCTCTGTGTTGCTCACCCTCGCGACGCTGTGGGGCGGTTGGACTCTCAGTGGTAAGTTGACTAAGAATCTGCGTTTCCCACGTTGGTATTGGCGTCCTGTGTTAGCTGTCATGGTGATCGTCGTGACCCTGTTGGGCGCGCGCTCAACCTTAGGCCATCGTCCAATCAACCCCGCGATGGTGGCATTTGCCGATGATCCATTAGTTAACTCTTTGGTGATTAACTCCGCTTATTCGCTGGTGTTTGCGATTAAGCAAATGGGCAGCGAAGAAGACGCCTCTAAGGTGTATGGCTCCTTAGACAGAGAGGAGATCATCAAGACAATCAGGCAAGAGAGTGGCCGCCCTGAGAGTGCCTTTACCTCGAGCGACATCCCCTCATTAAGCTTTAACCAAGCCAGTTACAACGGTAAACCGAAAAATCTCGTGATCCTGTTGCAGGAAAGCTTAGGCGCCCGTTTTGTGGGGAGTTTAGGCGGTATGCCTTTAACGCCGAATATCGATGCGCTCTCACAGGAAGGTTGGTATTTCGATAATCTCTACGCTACTGGCACACGTTCAGTGCGCGGAATCGAAGCTGTGACGACAGGTTTTACCCCAACGCCGGCCCGTGCCGTGGTGAAACTTGGTAAGAGCCAGACGGGCTTTTTCACCCTCGCCGAATTGCTGAAAAACCACGGCTATACCACCCAATTTATCTACGGTGGTGAGAGCCATTTCGACAATATGCGCAGCTTCTTCCTTGGTAATGGATTTAGCGACATTATCGACCAGAAGGATTATCAGTCCCCGGCCTTTGTTGGCTCTTGGGGCGCTTCAGACGAAGATTTAATGCGTAAGGCGAACAGTGAGTTTGAGCGTCTTCACAGTGAAGGTAAGCCATTCTTTAGCTTAGTCTTTAGCTCGAGTAACCACGATCCATTCGAATTCCCCGATGGCCGTATTGAGCTGTATGAACAACCTAAGCAGACCCGCAATAACGCGGCTAAATATGCCGATTATGCAATTGGTGAGTTCTTCAAACTGGCGAAAAATGCTGACTACTGGAAGGACACTATCTTCATCGTAGTCGCCGACCACGATAGCCGTGTCGGTGGGGCCGATCTGGTGCCAGTCTCGCGCTTCCGTATTCCTGGGCTAATTATTGGGGATAATGTTGCGCCAAAACGCGATCACCGTGTCGTGAGTCAAATCGATTTACCGCCAACCTTGTTATCTTTGATTGGTATTTCAGACTCTTACCCTATGCTCGGTCGTGACTTAACTCAGGTTAGCGACGATTGGCCGGGGCGTGCGCTGATGCAATACGATAAAAACTTTGCCCTGATGGAAGGTAAAGATGTAGTTATCCTGCAGCCGGAGAAAGCGGCGCAGGGCTTCCAGTATGATGAAAAGACCGAGCACTTAACCCCTTATGCCCCAGCGGCGCAGTCGCTGGAGAAAAAGGCCTTAGGTTGGGCTCTGTGGGGCAGCCTAGCCTACCAGCAAGAGCTGTATCGCTCGGGTAAATAACCGAATTAAAAATGCCGCTGATTAGCGGCATTTTTATTTTGAAACTTGTCTTTAAACCAGCAGATCTTAAATCCAAGCCGACATAGCAGGTTCGGCTTCGGGCTGAGTCTGCTGCGCATAGTATTGTCCAATACGCTGGCCAACCTGTTGATAAAACTGAGGAGACTCCCCTTGCATCGGCTGACGCGTCGTCGCTGTCGTGGTTTTCGCTGTGGTATTGGCGGGGCGAGGAGTGTTTTGACCGACCTTTAGTCGAATATCTTTACGCTGCAGCGCCGCTGGGCCGCGCACTGGCACTTTAAGGGTTTTTGGGAGCGCCCGATCGGCAGCAACTATCGGAGCTTGTTTCTCTTGCTGTTGCTGACTCTGTTGCTGTGAAGACTGCTGTTGTTGCTGTTTGTCTTGAACTTGTTGCTGATTTTGCTCGAGCAAACGTGCCTGCTGCTGAGTTTGATCTGCGGTACGTTCATTTTGCGGATTAAAGGCGCGCTCTTCATGGCCCTTAGTCGCGGCCTGCGGCGGGATAACCACGGGTTTGAGCTGATTGTCGACCCGAGCCGAGTCCGTCGCGACATTGGTCGTCGCTATCGGAACTTGGGGGTAGTTACTGACAAGCAGCATGAAAAATTCCTTGTGGCCTTAATGGTTAAATACTAGCCACTTATTGCTCAAAGATAAAGCGTTAGTCCTTGAATTGCGCCAGCCAAGGTGTAATTGCCTGCACGAATTCTTCCCTGTGGGACACAAACGGTGCGTGGGATGCCTTGGCGAGCATCACATCTGTGATGTGGCTTGCTGTGGGCATCTTAGGTTGAACGCGTTTGGGCACGAGTCCATCGAGTCGACCCCAGATCCGCAGCCAAGGTTGCTGTATCGCCGATAATTGCGGCCTAAGATCGATTTGATTCAACATATCAAGACCTTGCGTTAAGGCGGCTGCATCAGGTAGCGGGCGCGCTAGCACTAAATCCCGCAGCTGCTTGATATCGTCTTTAGCGGTTTCGCTGCCCATGGCCTGAATCGCTAAAAAGCGCTCAATCGTCTTTGGTAAATTTTGTCCAAGCTGCTCGCCAAACATGCTGAGCACCTGCGGTGGAATGCCAGGCCATGCTTCTTCCTCCCTCGCCATAAAACAGGGCGAGGACGCGATAGTCATTAAGCCTTTGACATGGGAGGGATAGCTTATTGCGGCTTGGGTGGCCACTAAGCCACCCAGTGACCAGCCGGCCCAAATCGCATTGGCGGGCAAGGCATGGATTAGCGCATCCACCCAAATCGCTAAATTGCCTGCGATTGGCTGACTTAGGCCAAAGCCGGGCAGATCGACATAGTGGACTCTATACTCAGAAAGCTGCTCATGGAGCGGCGTGAAGACGGCGCTATTAACCCCCCAACCGTGGAGTATCACCAGATCCGGCCCTTGGCCTCGGATGTCGATATGCAGTTGGGGATGATGGGCTGGCGTCGCAGAGTTCACTAAAATACCTCTAATAGGAAGTTGTATGTCGGGCGATAGCAAATGGACTTGGTCGCAACAGGGAGCGAAGCTGTTACGCATAGTTTCGCATTTGGGGCAGCGTTACTTGGCGGGCAGTTTACCTAACCGCTGCTTACTGTGCCACCAATCCCTCAATGCAAAGGAAGCGGGATTTTGTCAGGTATGCCTGCAAACGGGTTTGTATCACAGCCCAATTTGTTTAGGTTGTGGCAAATCCATGTCACTTGAACTCGAATATTGCGGAGAGTGCCAACGGCATCAACCGCGAAAAGTCATCGCACCTTGTAGTTATCATCAAGGTTTTGGCCCTTGGATAGCGGCCATTAAATATCAGGGGCAACTCGCCGCCTTACCCATATTGTGCCAAGCCTTAGTGGCGCGCATTGATCAGCTTGAACAGCAAGAATTTATCACGCTGCCGCAGGCCATAGTGCCAGTCCCTTTACACCCTAATCGGCTGCGTCAACGTGGATTTAATCAAGCATGGTTAATTGCCCATGAATTATCGAAGCAGCTCTCGCTGCCACTGGCCTGTGACGGATTAATTCGGCGGCAGGATACCCGCCCACAAGCCGGACTCAATGGCACACAGCGACGACGAAATCTACAGGATGCTTTTGAGTTAAATGCAGATTTTGCTTATCAACGGATTGCGCTGGTGGACGATGTGGTGACGACTGGCACAACAGTGGCAGAAATTGCCCGTTTGTTCGAGGCGCGATATATACAGGTGCAAATATGGTGTCTAGCCAGAGCCGAAGCGCCGGGTTTATTGGATGATATTGCGAGTGAAAACGACGATCCGCGTTAGCTATCCGCTAGTGCTCTACAGGTTAAGTTGTTGCATTGAAAGCGTGATGGATTTTGCAAAATTCCAGAACTTGCTACCCTAGGGACTACAAAGCGCGTGTGAGTAGGAGTATCATACGCCTAATTCTTACTAAAACACTCAGGTATCCCCTGACGGAGCTGGTTTCCATGATTACTATTTCCGATGCGGCTCAGGCCCATTTTGTAAAGTTGTTAGCCGATCAACCTGAAGGCACTCATATTCGCGTATTTGTGATCAGTCCAGGTACCGCACAAGCCGAGTGTGGCGTGTCTTACTGCCCGCCTGACGCCGTTGAAAGCGATGATATTGAATTAGAATTCAATGGCTTTAGCGCTATGGTTGACGAGAAGAGTGCGCCTTTCTTAGAAGAAGCCTCAATCGACTTCGTGACCGATCAATTAGGTTCGCAATTAACCCTTAAAGCCCCTAACGCAAAAATGCGTAAAGTGGCTTCAGATGCGCCTTTAGCAGAGCGTGTTGAGTATGTGATCCAATCTGAAATCAACCCACAACTGGCAAGCCATGGTGGTAACATCATGCTGGTTGAAATCACCCAAGAAGGCGTAGCGGTACTGCAGTTTGGCGGTGGATGTAACGGTTGTTCGCAAGTTGATATCACCCTAAAAGATGGTATCGAGAAGCAGCTATTAGATATGTTCGCAGGTGAACTCTCTGGTGTGAGCGATGTGACCGATCACCAACACGGCGCGCATTCTTACGCTTAAGCTGGTGTTGAACTGAATAAAAAACGCGACCTGTGAGTCGCGTTTTTTTATGGCGTTTTGTGGCTACAGCTGGGTTTTCAGGTTGTCAGCTAAAAACTTATCGAGCGCCTTAAAGGTGGTTAACCTATGGTCATTGTTACTTAAATAATGGTCACCATTTTCGAGCTCAATATATTCGACGTTTTTCTTACGTGATTTCAGTTCGTCGAACATTTCGCGGCTATGTTGCACCTTAACCACTCGGTCCTTATCGCCATGCAGTAGTAATACCGGGATGCTGATCTTATCGGCCTTACTGACGGGTGAGCGCTCATAGAGGGCGCTAAAATCATCGCCAATTTGTTCTTTAACGACTTCATAATTGGTAAAACGGCGACTGGATTTTACCAGGTAAGCCACGTCTGTCACCCCTGCCACACTGACCGCGCAGCGGTACAGGTCGGGTGTCATCGCCGCACCCATTAAGGCGGCATAACCACCATAACTCGCGCCGACGATACAGATACGCTGTGGATCGCTAATCCCTTGATTGATTAGGTAACGTGTACCATCTTCCACATCGTTTTGCATTTCGAGCCCCCAGCTTTTGAGGCCGGCCTTCATAAACTCATAGCCGTAGCCCGCCGAGCCCCTAAAGTTCATTCGAAATACCGCGTAGCCACGGTTGGCGAAAAACTGCGCCCAATAATCGAAGTCGTTACTGTCGTAACTTATGGGGCCGCCGTGGGGAAAGATAATGGTGGGGAGTTGCTTGGCCTCCAAACCCTTTGGCACTGTAAGGTAAGCATCGATTTTGAGTTTATCCCGCGCTTCGTAGCTCAGATAGTGAGTATCGGCGAGTTGTTCGCTGCTTAGCTGGCTATATCTATCGGCAATCGGAAATAACGCCTTTTCATCCCTATCGCCGAAGTAATAGGTGCCAGGTTGAGTCGAACTGGTGGAGTAGACGATATAGCGGCGTTCATCCGCGCTAAATTGGGTGATGTAGTTATGGGCATTGGGCAATACTGCTTTTAGTCCATTTTGCAGACCCGCATATTCAGGATCCCAGAAGGTGTACTCTTCGCCGTCGCCTTCACTGATCCCAATGACTTTTTTCTTGAGTTCTGAATAGATGAGATTGCCTTCAACATCGGTATCTTTGTTGGCGTACACCAGCTCCTTGGTGAGCTTAGGATCGGTTAAATTCACCTTGAAGATAGCTTCAAAGCCTTGGTGGTAGGCGCGTACGAATAAGATGTTGGGGTCGGCATCGAAACCTAGTGGCCAGACGCTCTCGTCGGAGAAGGCTTTAAAGGTCCAGAGTAAGCGTGGCTCTGCCTTTTGTTCCGGTTGCTCGTAGATCCGGTACTCAGTGTCATCGTTATAGATGGAGATACGGACCTTGTGCTGCCTGTCGGTAATCCAGCCGATGATTTTACGTTTAGAGTTTTGAATAAACGAGGATTTACCCTGAGAGAGATTGACTCTAAGCACGCTGTCTTCACCCACTTCTTCGCCCATACCATCGAGGGAGAGCAAGATATTATCAGGGTCATCCGGCATCATATCGATAATCTGTCCCTGATGTTGGGGGATCCAACTGAGTCGGTCGATGACGCTACGGGCGAGCACGCTCGTGGTTTTTCGCGTGGTTAAATCGTACTTCACCAAGCGAGTTTCGGTCGTCGGTGTGCCATAGCGATTTGCCGGAAACTTAGCGCTGATCAGCAAAGTGGTGTCATTTGCCCACTGTAATGACAGCAGGACAAACTTCTGGTTATCGGTGTGAATCGCGTAATCTTTGTTGCCCGTTTCTAAATCGAGAATACTGACCACTGTGCCCTTAAGTTTGGGCTGGTCTACCCGAACGATAGAGGCAATTTTTTTGCCATCGGGCGACAGTTGCACTGAGCTGACATCGGGAATACTGGCAAAGGCCTCGACGGCAAGCTGAGGAACGGTTTGGGCAAGCAGTGGCAGACTTAGCCACAGGAGTAACAAAGGTAAAATCCTTTTCATAACGCATCACAATTTTATTACAATGATGCCGCGTATCTTAATGGGATAACCTTAAGTAAGCTACTGTCTTTACAGAACTAATTAAGAATAAATGCCTTGCTAAAGCGGTAATGTGCCGCTAGGGTGAAGCTGCGCGTTAGCATAAAGGCTGTCATGGCCGCCCACAGTGCATGGTTAGCCTGCTCGGGAGGCAACAGCGATTGCAGCAAATACCATGTCGGGAAGAAGGCGCCAAATGTCGCGATAATCATACTGTTACGCATCACTTTTCCCTTAGCGGCGCCAATATAAACCCCATCAAACAGATAGGAACTAAAAGACCAAAGCGGCAGTAATATCAGCCAAGGCAGATAAATTTGCGCTGTGGTTCTCACCTCATCAATATTGGTTAGCAGCCCGATGATACGGTCTCCAAAAAGATAAAATATCAGGCTGAAACCCAATGCAGAGATGGCGGACCAACACCAAGCCAGGAGTACAGCTTCGCGCAGTGGCTGTGTGCGTTTTTGTCCGTAGGCTTTGCCCACTTCCGCCTCGGCATAATAGGCAATGCCATCGAGGGCGTAGGCGATTAATAACAGTAAATTCAACAAGACGGCATTGGCTGCGACCGTATTATCCCCAAGGCCTGCACCGTGAAAAGTCATAAAGGCGAAAGCGACTTGCAGGCATAGGCTGCGGATAAATATATCGGTATTGAGTCTAAGCAGCTGGCCGTAACCCGACAAGTTCAGGTGAACTCTAATATCGGCAAATTGGAATCGAGGTATTAACTTAAGCTGTTGTAATACCATGTAGAGCGCAACGCTAAAGGCGGTGATATCCGCACATAGTGAGGCAAGTGCTGCCCCTTTAACTCCCCAGCCTAAACCTAAGACGAACAACACATCGAGGATAATATTGGCTAAGTTGGCGAAGATAAGCTGCCACATGGCCGCCTTGGGCTGTTGTCTGCCAAGGAGCCAGCCGAGCATCACTAAATTGAGCAGGGCGAATGGTGTCGACCAGACTCGGACTTGAAAATATTCTCGGCAATAACGCTCGACTTCCACACTCGCCTCGGAGAGGCCGAGCGCTAAATTCAGTATCGGGATCTGTAATAGGATCACAGCGATACCCAGCCCTGTCGCCAGTATGGCGCCTTGGACCAGCAACTTTAATTGGCGCGCGGTATCGTTTGCGCCATAGGCCTGTGCGACCAATCCGGTAGTCGCCATCCGTAAAAAGCCTAATAACCAAATGATTAATGTGATAATCGTTGACCCGAGTGCGACGCCCCCTAAATAATAGGCGTCACTTAAATGCCCGATGACGGCCGTATCGACCAATCCCAACAGCGGTACCGTGATATTGGAGAGGATCATCGGCAGGGCAAGCGCGAGCAGCTGGCGATTCTTGGTGCCATTCAACAGGAGCGCGAGTGCGGTGGATTTTGCGGTAGTCATTGATTCAGAGGTATTCACATTATGGTTAAACGTGCGTTATTGGCACTCTTAGGGCTGATGACTTTCTCGGCCCATGCTGTGGTCATTTTACAGTATCACCATGTGTCAGAAACCACACCGGCGGCGACGAGCGTCACGCCTGCACAATTTCGTGAGCAAATGCAGTTTCTGGCGGACGATGGTTTTAAGGTTATCCCTTTATCCCAAGTGGTTGAGGCGATCAAAAACAAGCAAGATTTACCCGCAAAAACGGTGGCGATCACCTTCGATGATGGTTATCGCAGCATCGCGACCACAGCGCACCCTATCCTAAAGGAATTTGGTTTTCCCTACACCCTATTTGTGGCAATTGAGCCGATTAAACAAAAGTTTACCGAGATGATGACCTGGGAGGAGCTGATTAAGCTCTCCAAGGAAGGGGCTGACATTGCTAACCACAGCTGGGCCCATGAGCATCTGATCCGCAAACTCGATAATGAATCCCAAAGCCAATGGCTAGCGCGAATTAAAGCCAATATTCAGGACACCGAAAACGCGATTCGTGAGGCGACGGGACAGAATTTTAAAATGCTGGCCTATCCCTATGGCGAATACAATCAGGCGATTCAAGATATGTTGAGTGACAATGGCTTTGTTGCTTTTGGTCAGCAGTCAGGTGCGGCTGGTCCCTATTCGCCACTCACGGCGCTGCCGCGCTTCCCTGTAGCGGGGCAATATGCGGATCTAAAGAGCTTAAAAGCCAAGTTATACAGCCTCAATATGCCAGTGCTTGAGCAAACGCCTAGCGATCCTGAGCTTAAGGGCGGGCATTGGCGCCCCGAGCTTAAGGTTAAACTCGATATGAGCGATATTTCGGCCAAGCAGGTCATGTGTTATATCCAAGGGCAAGGCGCTAAAACGCCGACTTGGAGCAGTGATAATGAATTTAGTATTCAAGCCGATTTAGCCTTACCAGCGGGGCGCTCACGCTACAATTGCACGGCGCCAAGCAAGACGCGCAACGGCTATTACTGGTTTTCGCAGGCATGGGTGAGACCCAAAGACGACGGCACTTGGGTTAAAGAGTAACACCTCAGCGGCGGCTATTTAGGTTTGTAGCTTTTGACTATTTTATCGAAGTCGCCGATCAAGGCTTGGTTGAGTACTTGAGGGGCTTTACCTAAGGCTGCGGTGGGTTTAAACACCGCAACCCGCGTGCCTTGGGGAGAAATCAGTACATAGCCAGCACTATGATCGACTTGATAATTATCCCCTTCGCCGACCATGGCATAGGTGAGGCCTAGGCTGCGGGTGAGGGGGAATATTTGGGTTTGCTCACCCGTCACTGCCTTAAACTCAGGATTAAAGAAATTCACATAGGTGAGGAGTTTCTCTGGGCTGTCCCGCTTCGGATCTACGGATAAAAACACGATTTGAATGGGGGCAATTTTTTTCAGCTCAGGATAGGCGGCGGCGAGTTTGTTTAAGGTGGTCGGGCAGACATCGGGGCAATAGGTAAAGCCGATAAAGAATAGGCTCCATTGATCCTTCAAATTCGCATTGGTAAAGGGTTTCTGCTGTTGATCGACAAGCTCAAAGGGCGCTAGCTCGAACGCCTCAGGAAACAAAAAACCACTCTCTAACTCAACGGGCTTAGGTGGATTGAACTTCACTGCAAATAGTCCACCCAACCCTATTAATAGAATCGCTATCACTAAGATCTTGTTGGAGATTCTTGCTTGCATATTTTGTCCTTTGACCATGCTCGCCCTATCGCTCGTTGCACATTAAGCCCAAAGATAGTGGTCGAGCAGTAATGCCATGAATAACAACATTAAATGATAAATCGAAAAACGAAACACCTGCATCGCCAGCCCTTCACGATCCTGATACTTTAACTGCCACGCTTTATAGATAAATCCCGTGCTGAGCAAGCTTGAACACACAAAGTAGAGCGGTCCGCTCATCCCGACTAGTACTGGCAATAGGCAAGCAATCGCCAGCAAAATCGTATAGAGCAAGATACAAGTCTTAGTAAATTCTACCCCATGGGTCACGGGCAGCATGGGAATATCCACTTTGGCATATTCTGCGCGTCTGTGAATCGCCAGTGCCCAAAAATGCGGCGGCGTCCACAGGAATATGATGATCACTAGCAATAGCGCATGACCATGGAATTGATTCGTCACCGCCGTCCAACCCAAGAGCGGCGGCATCGCGCCCGCTAAACCGCCAATAACAATGTTTTGTGGCGTGGCCCGTTTTAAATAGGCGGTATAAATCAAGGCATAACCAATCAAGCTGGCAAAGGTCAGCCAAGCGGTGAGTGGATTAGTAAAAACATAGAGGATCACAAAACCTAGGCTGCCTAAGAGTGCCGCGAACAACAACGCCCTCGTCGCCGAGACTCGGCCCTTGGGCAGTGGTCGGTTATAGGTGCGTGCCATCATGCCGTCGATTCGCCTATCAATCAGATGGTTTAAGGCGGCGGCCGAACCCGCCATCATGGCGATGCCGAGTAAGCCTGCCACTAAAGGTTTGACTGGCAGTATGGTGGGCATGGCTAAACACATGCCGACTAAGACGGTGAGCAGCATTAAGGCCACTACCTTAGGTTTGGTCATCTCGAAATAGGCACGCCAAGCTAAGTGAACACTGGGGTGACTGCTGATAGAGAGTGGTTTTGCCATGATAAATCCCCCGATGATTAAGGTGCCCTGCGCCAAAGGAAATAGTTAATCGCGACTATGGTGAGTAGTAACAGCGCCGCGCCGCCGTTGTGGGAAACGGCAATCCCCAGTGGTAAATGCATCACCACGTTTGAAATCCCTAAACTGACCTGCAGTATCACTAAGGCGACCAACAATAGGCTTAGGGCCTTGAGCTGGGTGCTGAAAAATAACCGATAGGCGAGCAACAACAATAGACTGGCGGTAATGATGGCGCCGACGCGGTGGGCGATATGAATGGTCATGCGGGCATGGTAATCCAATACGCCAAATTCAAAGCTTGGGTGTTGCCCTTGGAAAGGGGAAAACGCATCGGCAATCGCGAGATTATCCATCCAATTTCCTTCGCAAATCGGCAGAGCCGTACAGGCGAGGGCGGCATAGTTGGAGGAGGTCCAAGCGCCGAGCATGATCTGACCTATCAGCACCACCAGACTCAGCAACGCCAGTTTCGGTAAGTGTTTACTCTGGCCGAGAAATTTAAGGCTCGTGCCTATCCGCGAACCATGGGCGCCATTAAATCCTACGCTCGCAACACGCTGATTGTGAATATCAGCGGTTTCGAAAATTCGCCTCGGACGCGTTCGCAGATACAGCAAGAGCAGGAGCGAGAGCAGGCTAAAGCCGCCAATTAAATGGGACATCACGACAATCGGCATTAATTTCATCGTCACAGTCCACATCCCCAACGCCGCCTGAAAGATGATGAGTAACACTATGGCAAAGGGGAGCTTTTTTGGGGCTTGGGATGTTTTCAAGCAAAGGATCAAAATCAGTAACACTAGGATGCCCAAGGCGCCCGCGATATACCTGTGGATCATCTCGAGCCAGGCTTTTTCGGGATGGATATCGTGGTCGGGAAACAGGGTTTGGGCATGGGAGATCTCATGGTCGTGGGTGGGCACTTTGATATGGCCGTAGCAACCGGGCCAATCTGGGCAGCCAAGTCCCGCGTCCGAGAGCCGAGTGTAAGCCCCCATTAAAATCACTAACAGAGTAAAGACTATGGTGATGCGTAGGAGCCAAGTCAGTTGCATTAGTCTACCCTCGATAGTTTTAATAACTTACGGAGATCAGCGACCAAGGCCTTACCCTGAGCTAAGTGTGCCGCCTTGCCTTGCACTTGGGGGTAACGCAGTACGAGTGCGCCGAGTGGATCGACAATAATCAGCTGCTGTTGGTCAAGCCATTGGCTGAGGCTTTGGCTGGCGGGCTGAGTGTTGAAGTTAAAGCTGCTTAATGCGCTTAAGTCACTGTCTGGATTCACCAGAATAAGCGGTTCGACACGAGCCTGATCCGGCCCTAAGGCGGTATGACTCTGACGCAGGATATACAAGCGCTCGCGGCAAGCTTCATCGCACTTTGCGGGCAATAAATACAGCAGTTGCCATTCCTTAGGCTGAGGATTGTTAAGGCCAAGACTGGTATAACTGGTTTCTGGGCTGATGAGCTCGCCATGGTTGGTGGAGCCGCCTTGATACCAATGCATGCTCAGCACTAACTTAGCGATGACTACAGGCGCGATAAAGGCCAGTAGCAATAACCCCAATGCGCGGTATTTGGCTGTTTGTTGGGAGTCCATATTTGCTCCTCTTATTGTCCCTAATGCTTTGTTTTATTAAAATTTTGCAGGTATCTGTTACTCGGTCTTAGTCGCTTCCTTATCGGTTTGATGCCGTTGTCGTGATTTTTTGAGGTATTTCGCTCCTTGCCAACCCATCAGCCCCGCAAACACAGTTGCCATGGCAAACCATTGCAATGCATACCCCCAATGTTTTTGGGCCGAGAGGGGGAAAGGCTGCCAAGGGTGGGGCAAGGCCTGCGCTGGTTGTAATTGGGGTAAGGCATCGGGTTGTAACACCGCGGGCAGGATGGGATGCCCTAACATTTGTGCCATCTCGGGTAGATTGAGATTTTGAAACCGAATCCGTTCACCTTGTTCCGTGGTGAAGGATTCTGCTAATAAATGATGGCTCAAGGGATTAATCTGTTTTTGATAGAGGCGGCCTGTAAGAGCCAATTCACCAACTATGGGGCTGACTTCGGGCAAGGCATCTCGGTGGGATTTAGCGGCAATAAAGCCGAGTTCGAGTAACAGCCAAGGTTGTTCAGCATCGTTTGCCTGATTTTCAGGAGATATTTGCAGCAATTGAAAGGCGAGATAGCCCACTTGTCCTTGATAGACCTGATTGTCGAGTAACCAGATTTGTGGATTAACGGGGCTGGCTTGAACCTCAAGGCGATACCCAGTAACGCCACCTTTAGCTAATTCAGCTATGAGCTGTTCAGGATTGAGTGCGGCAGCGGATTGTCTGGCCTCCATTTGTGCGAGTAGTTCGGTTTTTTCAGCGGCCCTGTCCATTTGCCACAAACCCAGCTTGACCAAAATCACGAATACCACCACAGTCAATATCAGCAGTAACAACATTCCCCTATGCCGCCAAATATATCTAGGCAGCTCCATTAATTTGGTCAACAAAACATAAGGATAGCGTATGAACATCCCGTTCATTTTTAAGTGTGTTTTAGTACTGCTGTTACTGTTTATCATTTTTAACCTAGGCAGAGCCTTAATCATTATGGTTAAAGGTGACGATCAAACCGCTGATCACCCTGTGCCTATGAGCCGCTATTTGGGCCGTAGGGTGATGTTTTCCGTACTGGTTATCCTGCTCTTGCTGGTGGCTTTAGGGACTGGACTGCTTGGTCTCAATCCCACGCCTTAAGCTTTCAACTAATTGTTTTAATGAATCTTTAAAGCACATAAACAAAGATAAACAGGCAGAGCCAGACTACGTCGACAAAGTGCCAGTACCAACTACCCGCTTGGAAGGCAAAATGCTTATCCGCACTAAAGTGGCCCTTTAACACTCTGAAAAACAAGACTAATAGAAAGATGGTGCCCAAGGTGACATGCATGCCGTGGAAACCCGTCAGCAGGAAAAAGGTGTTGCCATATACGCCCGAGGTGAGCGTTAGCCCCATCTCATGGTAGGCGTGGCTATATTCCTCGGCCTGCAAAGCAAGGAAGCTAATTCCGAGCAAAATCGTGAGTCCCAGCCAGAGGGTGATGGCCGAACGCTTACCCTTTTCTAAGCTGGTATGGGCAAAATGCAGCGTGACAGAGGAGGTTAGCAGCACAATGGTGTTGACTAGCGGTAGTCCATTCCATGGCATGGCTTCGGTTTTGGTACCATCTGGCGTGGTGAGGAGTGGCCAAACAGCCTCGAAGTGTGGCCACAGGACTTCGTGGGTCATGGCATTGTTGGATGCACCGCCGAGCCAAGGTACTGCGACCATGCGGGCGTAAAATAAGGCGCCGAAGAAGGCGGCGAAGAACATCACCTCGGAGAAGATAAACCAGCTCATGCCTTGGCGAAACGATCTATCCATTTGATGGGAGTAGAGGCCCGTCATCGATTCTTGGATCACGGTTCTAAACCAGCCTACCAGCATAAACAGGATGACGGCTATGCCTGCAAGTAGAATATAGCCGCCACCCGAAGCGCCAGATTTGAGTTGATGAACAAAATGTCCTGCACCAAAGGCAATTAAAAACAAGCCGATAGCACCAACAATCGGCCAAGCACTCTGGGCGGGGACGTAGTAAGTCTCATGTTTAGTGGTCATTTTGCAGCTCCTTGCTCTATGGCAGACGCTAACTGCTTGTCGGTAATGTCGTAGAGGGTGTAAGAGAGGGTTAAAGTGTGGATAGACTCGGGTAATTGAGGATCCACGAAGAAGATCAACGGCAGCTCGGCGCGACTCGCCGCGGCTAAGTGTTGTTGGTTAAAACAAAAACATTCGGTTTTATTAAAATAAGCCGCACCTTGTCCGGGCGAAATAGAGGGAATCGCCTGGCCCACAGTCGCTCTATTCGAGACGTTTTGCGCCAGAAATGCCGTGTGAATGAGTTCTCCTGGATGCACTTCGAGTCGCTTCGTTTGTGGCTCAAATTTCCACGGCATCCCCGTCTGCACCTGCGAGATAAACTCCACAGTTACCACGCGGTTCTTATCCACAGTGATCGCCTGATAACTGCTGGCAGTATTGGAGGTTTTGCCATTAATGCCCAGTTTTTCGCACAGGACATCGTAGAGCGGCACTAAGGCGAACCCAAAGCCAAACATTGCAAGGCAGCCCAACACCAGTAGGCTGATAAGCTTACGGTTTGACTTGATGTTGGGCTGATGGGGTTGGCCTTGCATGTTATTTCACCTCGGGTGGCGTGGTGAAAGAGTGGTAGGGCGCGGGACTTGGTAGGGTCCACTCTAAGCCTTCACTGCCTTCCCAAGGTTTGGCGGGCGCCTTTTCACCGCCCCGAATGCACTTAATCACCAGCACGAGGAAGATCAGCTGAGATAGACCGAAGGCAAAACCCCCAATCGATACGATTTGGTTTACATCGGCAAATTGAATCGAATAATCGGGAATACGCCTTGGCATACCCGCAAGACCTAAGAAATGCATCGGGAAAAACAACACGTTGACCGAAATCACCGAGCACCAAAAATGCCATTGGCCGAGCTTTTCGTTGTACATATGGCCGGTCCATTTAGGTAACCAGTAATAGGCCGCCGCCATGATGGAGAAAATCGCACCCGTGACCAACACATAGTGGAAGTGAGCCACTACAAAGTAAGTATCGTGGTATTGGAAGTCGGCCGGCGTGATGGCGAGCATCAAACCCGAGAAGCCGCCAATAGTGAACAGGATAATAAAGGCCACCGCGAACAACATTGGGGTTTCAAAACTTAGTGAGCCGCGCCACATAGTCGCTACCCAGTTAAACACTTTTACCCCAGTCGGCACGGCAATCAGCATAGTGCAGTACATAAAAAACAACTCGGCAAACACAGGCATACCGGTGGTGAACATATGGTGTGCCCACACGAGGAAGGACAGAATCGCAATACTCGCCGTGGCATACACCATGGATGAATAGCCGAACAATTTCTTGCGACTAAAGGCTGGAACTATGGCGGAGATAATGCCGAAGGAAGGCAAAATCATGATGTAGACCTCGGGGTGACCGAAGAACCAGAAGATATGCTGGAACATCACAGGGTCGCCGCCGCCTGCCGCCTCGAAGAAGCTAGTACCGAAAAACTTATCGGTTAACACCATAGTGACGGCGCCCGCGAGTACGGGCATAACGGCGATCAGCAAGAAGGCGGTAATCAGCCAAGTCCAAACAAACAGCGGTAACTTCATCCACGTCATACCGGGGGGGCGTAGGTTGACTATGGTGACGATCACGTTGATGGCGCCCATGATCGAACTTATCCCCATGATATGAATAGAGAATACAAATAATGCTGTGCTGTCAGGGCTATAAGTGGTCGAGAGTGGTGCGTAGAAGGTCCAACCGAAATTAGGGCCGCCGCCTTCCATAAACAGTGAGCTCAGTAAAATAGTAAAGGCAAAGGGTAGGATCCAAAAACTCCAGTTGTTCATCCGTGGAAGCGCCATATCAGGCGCACCAATCATCATCGGGATCAGCCAGTTAGCCAGCCCTGTAAAGGCTGGCATCACGGCGCCGAATACCATGATTAACCCATGCACTGTGGTCATTTGGTTGAAGAAGTTAGGTTCAACGAGTTGTAATCCGGGCTGAAAGAGTTCGGCGCGGATCACCATGGCCATAGCACCACCGGTTAAAAACATTATGAAACTAAACCACAGGTATAGGGTGCCAATGTCCTTGTGGTTGGTGGTGAGTAACCAGCGCATGATGCCTTTAGGTGCACCGTGATGGTGTTCATCATGGGCGGCAATTTGGTCTTGAGTCAGTGTGCTCATCTTAATCCCCTACTGTCCATGGCGAGCAATATCAGCGGGTTGCACTGTATCGCCGGTATTGTTGCCCCATGCATTGCGCTCATAGGTAATGATGGCGGCAAGCTGTTGTGGCGTAAGTTGTGTGCCAAATGCCTGCATCGCCGTGCCCGGTTTACCGTGCATCACTATGTCGATGTGATTGGCGATCGGACCCGTTGCGATAGCGCTACCAGCAAGGGCGGGGAAGGCGGGAGGCATACCTGCACCCGTTAGCTGGTGGCAGGCGGCGCAAATCGTGGCATAGGTCTTTTCCCCTTCGGCCATCAGTTCATCATGGCTAAGCGTGGGGAGACTCGCGGGATCGACGCTGGCGGTAGGTTCTGTCGCCGTTTTGGGTGCATCGGTGGTTGCTGGGGGCGGAGTCGTTGCTACTGGCTCGCTATTGGTGCCACCGGATTTATGGGCATCAACGTCTTTGGCTTGTACCGCATCACCCGTGTTATTGCCCCATGCATTACGCTCATAGGTAATCACGGCGGCAATTTCTTGGGTCGTTAATTGTTTGCCAAAGGCTTGCATGGCCGTACCCGCTTTACCATTGAGCACGATTTCAAGATGGCCGCTCAGTGGTCCTGTCGCAATGGGGCTGCCTTTGAGGTGTGGGAATACCCCCTGTAAACCTTCACCGTTGGGTTGGTGGCAGGCGGCGCAGTGACCAAGGTAAACTTGCTCACCCTGAGTCATTAGCTCTTCTTTCGTCAGTGTTTGCGATAACGCGGCTTGTGCGGCTTGGGCTGCGGCATTGGCGGCTTGCTTTTGCTCTTCAACCCAAGCATCGAACTCTGCTTCGGGTAATGCCTGCACCACTATCGGCATAAAACCATGGTCTTTACCGCAAAGCTCGGCACATTGGCCACGGTAAATACCGGGTTTGTCGATACGGGTCCACGCCTCGTTGATAAAACCTGGGTTAGCGTCTTTTTTAACGGCAAAGGCGGGCATCCACCATGAGTGGATGACATCCTCTGAGGTCATCAAGAAACGGATTTTGCGATTGATGGGTAATACTAGGGGTTTGTCGACCTCGAGTAAGTAGTGCTCACCCTTGGCTTCACTACCTTCGATTTGAGGTCTTGGGGTTGCGAGAATACTGTAAAAATCAATGTCTTGATCGAAGTAACTATAATGCCATTTCCATTGAGAGCCCGTGACTTTTACCGTGAGATCGGCATTGCTGGGATCTTCCATGGCAATCAGAGTTTTCGTGGCGGGAATTGCCATTAAGATCAGAATGACAAAAGGAATGATCGTCCACGCGATTTCGACTTTTGTACTCTCATGGAAGTGAGACGCGACTGCGCCCTTGGATTTTCTGTGGTTGATCATGGCATAAATCATCACGCCAAAAACCACTAGGCCTATTGCGCAGCAGATATACAGAATCGTCATGTGAAGGTGATATACCTTGCCACTGATTTCTGTTACGCCAGGGGTCATGTTGAACCGCATGTCCGCTGCGGCCAACGGTGGGGCGAATAGCACCACGAGTAAACAATACAACCATTGCTTCACAAGACTTCTCCTCTGCCAATTGCGAATAGCAACTACAAAGAAGAGCAACACAGTAAGTCTCAACTCTATGCAAACTCTTCAGTTCCCAAAAAAGCTTCTCTGACTTCAACGTGCGTTGGCGGCTTACTTTTGATTAAGTATTGTTACTGCTGGTATTAGCCACACTGGCACATACTGCTGAATAAAACCCATTATTCTCGATTTTTGTGGGCAAGAGATATTCGATAAATCGTCGATATTTTTTGCCTAAACGGGCGATATATTATGCTCGTCTGAATCAAACATACTTGCTGTTTAAAAATTGATCAAGATCACTTCTTTTTCTAATTGTCTGAAAAATTGCCAAAAAAAAGCCCCACATTCACAGGTGAGGCGGCTTTCAAGGCTAAATACGCGGTGCAAAAAATTTTAATGAACAGAGCTAAAAAAACTACCTTGGGCAAAGTGAGCGGGTTGCTTGAGTGTCGCGTCCGTAGTCGAGTGATTTACAACACCTTCGAGCACGATTCCCATGGCGCGGGCACTCTTGGCCACAATTTGCAAACGACGATTGTCGCGGGCATCGAGTGAGTGGATCCAAGTAATTACTGCGCTGGAAGTGCCACTGGTTAAGGCTTTTTCCATTGCCCACAGGGTTTCGACTTCATCTTTCGCATGGACTAAGAGAACTCGGTCCATACGCACGCCAGCGCTAGCCAGTAACTGCTTGTAGCCAATACTAGGTGGGTTGATGAGCACGACCCAGCGGCCTTGTTGGCTCAGTTGTGCTAACTGCTTGCTAAGTTGCATTAGCTCTTGGCGACCTTGGCTCTCGGTAGGCATAGTGATGATAGGCGTATGCTGCCAGTCAGTATCGGTTTCGCGCACCGCATCGAGCCATAAACCGGGGTGACGCGGGGCATTACCTAGTAGTTTGTTCATAGCCAATCTCCATTGCGGATCACCCCTACGGCGAGCCCTTCTATTGTTAGACTTTGGAAACTTAAATCGACTTTAATTGGGGAGTAATCTTCATTCTCTGCATGTAGATAAACTAGATTCCCTTTCTTTTCAAAGCGTTTAACTGTTACATCATCGTCGACGCGAGCAACAACTACTTGGCCATTGCGCGCTTGCTGTACTTTATGAACGGCGAGCAGATCCCCCTCGAGGATGCCGATGTTCTTCATACTGTCGCCTCTGACGCGTAATAAGAAATCGGCAGCAGGGTGGAACATGCTAGGGTCGACTTGGTAATACTGCTCGACATGCTCTTGGGCGAGGATAGGTTCGCCCGCAGCCACTTGGCCAATCAGTGGCAAGCCTGATTCGCTGTTATCTTCTTCCTCAACTGGGAGACGGATCCCGCGGGAAGTGCCAGGCATGATCTCGATGCAGCCTTTTTTCGCCAATGCCTTAAGGTGTTCCTCGGCGGCATTTGCACTTTTAAAACCCAAACGGGTGGCGATTTCGGCCCGGGTGGGTGGCATGCCAGTCTCGGCAATATTACGTTTAATCAGCTCTAAAATTTCGGCTTGGCGTGGCGTCAACGGTCTCATGTTCTTTCCTGTTTTTCTATACAGTTACTGTTAGTATATACAGTATTATTCGTAGTGCAAGTATTAACCACTTTTTAACGCGATTGGAGAGTATTAGCGAATGTTCCCTAGAATCTGGTATTCTATGGGGCTAATGAACGTACTTACATTGCATAAGAATAATGCCTAAACAAGACTCTCTTTGGTTGAAATCATTACGCTGGATCCAAAAACACTTAGTGCACACTATTGTTGTGCCGCAGGATCCCTTTGCCGATCTGAATCTGGACGCCTCCAGACCGCTTGCTTATGTAATGAAAACAGAATCCCTGAGTGATATTGCTGCGTTAAGCGAGATCACTACTAAGCTGGGTTTGCCAAGCCCCTACGAGCCGCTCGTGGTAAATGGCGTTGTCGCGCCCCGCGTAGTTTGCCTTGAAGGGCGTAAGCCTTTGTTTGGCGACCGTGCCAGCAATGAGCCATTCCTCGAATGTTTTATGCGTTTGTTGGCCGTACATAAAGAAAAGCCTGAGTTAGATATTCAGCTGGTGCCTGTGAGCCTGTATTGGGGCCGTACTCCGGGTAAAGAAGACGACACCATGAAGGCGGCTGTGCTTGAACGCGAGAATCCAACTTGGTTGCGTAAGTGCCTGATGATTCTATTTTTAGGTCGTCACAACTTTGTTCAGTTTTCTAATGCGGTATCGCTGCGTTACATGGCCGACGAGCACGGCACCGATATGGGGATTGCCCATAAGCTTGCGCGGGTGGCGAGAGTGCATTTCCGCCGCCAACGCAAGGTGATGACAGGACCTGTGCTGCCTAATCGTCAGGCGATGTTCCACTCCCTGTTGAAATCCGAATCCTTACGCAAGGCGATTCAAGAAGAAGCGGCGAGTAAGAAGATTTCCGAAACCCAAGCTCGTGAAACAGCAATTGAATATCTTGATGAAATTGCAGCGAATTATTCAGACAGCCTAGTGCGTATTGCCGAGCGTTTCTTAACTTGGTTATGGAACAAGCTCTACAGCGGTATCAATATCAAAGGTGCCGAGCAAATCCGCCAGCTGCACCATGATGGTCACGAGATTGTGTATGTACCTTGCCATCGCAGCCATATGGATTACCTGCTGTTATCTTACATACTGTATTACCAAGGCATGGTGCCACCGCACATTGCGGCGGGGATTAACCTAAACTTCTGGCCAGCAGGGCCGCTGTTCCGCCGTGGCGGGGCTTTCTTTATTCGCCGTAGTTTTAACGGCAATAAACTCTATACGGCCGTGTTCCGTGAATACCTCGATCAGCTGTTTGCTAAGGGATATTCGGTTGAGTATTTCTCTGAGGGTGGCCGTTCTCGTACCGGTCGTTTATTAGCGCCGAAAACGGGCATGATTGCCATGACGATCAACAGTGTGCTGCGTGGTATCGAACGCCCAGTCACCTTAGTGCCTGTGTATTTAGGCTACGATCACGTGATGGAAGTGGCGACTTATCACAAAGAGCTGAGTGGTAAGAAAAAACAGAAAGAATCTGTATGGCAAGTCTTTGGTGCTATTCGTAAATTAGGTAATTTTGGCCAAGGTTATGTCAACTTTGGTGAGCCGATTACACTGCAAAACTTCTTGAATGAAACGGCGCCAAACTGGCGCACTGAAGTGGCCGACGATCCCGAACAAAAACCGACTTGGTTAACCCCTGCGGTGAACGTGTTAGCGAATCGTGTGATGACCCGCATTAACGATGCTGCTGCCGCCAGTTCAATTACCTTAACCAGCTTAGTGCTGCTGGCGTCGGAGCAAAATGCCCTAGAGCGTTGCTTGCTCGAGCGTCAGTTAGATTTGTACTTAACTCTGCTTAAGCGTGTGCCTTACACTTCGTTTACGTCGGTGGCCGAAGGTGATGGCAAGCACTTAGTGCAGCAAGGATTAGAGCTGAATAAGTTCTCCATCCACGCCGATCCTCTGGGTGAGATAGTATCTATTGATGCGAACCAAGCGATTTCAATGACTTACTATCGTAACAATATCATCCACTTGTTTATCATTCCGTCGTTAATTGCCAGCTGTTTAACCAACAATAAGCAGATTTCAAGAGCTCAGATTTTGGGAATTGTGAGTGACTTCTACCCGCTACTTAAGGCGGAGTTATTCATGGGTATCAAGGATCTGCCAAGCTATGTGAATCAAGTGCTGGATCTGTTTATTGAGCAGGGCTTAGTGCAGGAAAGCGATACGCTGTCGGTGGTGACTGAGCACACTAGCCAAATGTTGTTGCTGGCCGGAAGCGTTAGCGAAACCTTGCAACGCTATGCGATTATTTTCAATCTCCTGGCCCACAGACCTAAGATGGAGCGTTCGGAGCTGGAGTCTGAAAGCCATCTGCTGGCCCAACGTTTAGGGGCGCTGCATGGAATTACCGCACCAGAGTTCTACGACAAGAAACTCTATAACACCTTGAGTGTTAAGCTTAAAGAGTTGGGTTATTTTTCCGAGAAGGAAGATAAATCCGACGTTGAGCGCATTCGCGATCAAGCCAATAGCTTACTTCGAGCCTCAGTGAGACAAACCATAGTGGCGAGCGTGACCGCGGAGCATATCGTTTAATGGCTAACCATATGAATGCGGCGAAGAATAAGCCGGTGGGCAAGTCTTTGCTTGGTGGTGCCATGATTATTGCTGGCACCACAGTCGGGGCGGGGATGTTTTCTTTGCCCGTTGTGGGCGCTGGCATGTGGTTTGGTTACTCGGTACTGATGTTACTCGGTATTTGGTTCTGCATGTTGATGTCGGGGCTGTTACTGCTCGAAACCAACCTGCATTTCGAGCCGGGGGCGAGTTTCGATACCCTGACCAAGGAAACCCTAGGCCAGTTTTGGCGGATTGTGAATGGGGTATCGATTGCCTTCGTGCTCTACATCTTAACCTACGCCTATATCAGTGGCGGCGGCTCGATTGTTAACCATAGCCTACAGGGCATGGGGATTGAGTTACCCCAGAGTGTCGCCGGATTAGTATTTGCGGTTGTGCTCGCCTGTATCGTGTTGATCAGTACCAAGGCGGTGGACCGTATTACGACCATAATGCTCGGCGGGATGATCATCACTTTCTTCCTCGCGATTGGTAATTTACTGATCGAGATTGATGTGACTAAGTTGCTCGAGCCGGATGGTAATCAAAGCTTTATGCCTTATCTGTGGGCTGCCTTGCCCTTTGGTCTGGCAAGTTTTGGCTACCATGGCAACGTGCCGAGTTTGGTGAAGTATTATGGCAAAGATTCATCGACCATCATCAAAGCGATTTTCGTCGGCACTTTCATCGCGCTGATCATTTATGCCTGCTGGTTAGTCGCCACTATGGGCAACATTCCACGCAGCCAGTTTAGTGAGATTATTGCCCAGGGCGGTAATATGGGCGTGCTAGTCGGCGCCTTGTCGAAAGTGATGGAAAGCAGCTGGTTAAACAGCATGTTAACCCTGTTTGCTAACTTAGCTGTGGCGTCTTCTTTCCTCGGTGTGACCTTAGGCTTATTCGATTATTTGGCCGATTTATTCGGGTTCGATGATACGCGCTCGGGGCGGATGAAAACGGCGGTAGTTACCTTTGTGCCGCCGACCATTTTAGGTTTGTTATTCCCCGATGGCTTTTTGATTGCCATAGGTTTTGCTGCCTTAGCGGCAACCGTGTGGGCCGTAATAGTGCCTGCACTGATGGCCTATAAATCGAGACAGCAGTTCCCTAACCATCAAGGTTTTAGAGTCTTTGGTGGCACGCCCTTAATTATCCTTGTGGTGTTATACGGCGTGGTGACTGGGGCTTGTCATCTACTCGCGATGGCGAATCTATTGCCGCAGTTCTCCTAAGTATTTCTCGTACGAATCAAGCCCTCAAATTGAGGGCTTTTTCTTTATATTCATCTTTTTATCGCCAAAACTGGACAGTTGCCTAAACTCCAGCTTAACTCGAACACATTATCTGTTTGATTGGAGTCTGCAATGAGGATTACTCAGTACGCGCAGGGACAGGCCTGTTGGGTCGAACTGGCGAGCCATGACTGGCAGGGTGCACAGGCGTTTTACCACGCGCTGTTTGGTTGGAATGCGGTGGAAATGGCGATTCCTAATGGCCATTTCTCGTTGTTCAACCTCGACGGTGATGACTTAGGTGCCATGTATCAAATCCCTGAGTCAGAACCACAGATCCCTAGCCACTGGCGGATCTATTTTGCGGTTAAGGATATCGAAGCCACGGTTGCCGCCATCCTTGCTGCGGGTGGGCACTTACATATGGGACCGCATGTGGTGGGTGATGCGGGCGTGATGGCGCAGGTGAGTGATCCCGAAGGTGCACGTTTTGCCCTGTGGCAGGCGAAAAACCACCCTGGCTCACGTCGCCAAGGCGAAGAAAATACCCTGTGTTGGGTTGAACTGGCCTGTCGTGAACCTGGCGCCGAAGCCAGTTTTTACACTCAAGTGTTTCCTTGGACCACGCTCCCCAGTCATGTACCCGGCATCGATTACACCGAGTGGCAAATCGACGGTCAGTCTATGGGGGGCATGATGAAAATGATGCCGGAATGGGGCGAGATCCCCGTCCATTGGATGCCTTATTTTGTAGTGGCTGATTGTGATGCCTTTGCCGCTAAGGCGCAGGGGCTAGGCGCACAGATATGCGTGCCGCCAAGTGATATCCCTGATGTGGGACGTTTTGCGGTGATTGCCGACGCGCAAGGGGCAACGTTTGCAATAATTCACTTAAAGTGAAGTGAAAATTACTGAGCAAAATCAAAGTGAGTTAGTTTGGCATATCAATTAATAACAGATCTGGGCAATTAGTCTTTTTCGCCTTCGGCGCCTTTGCGAGCAGACTCGGTAAAGAGTCGGATCTGTTGATGACCTGAGGCAGGCTGATGCGGATTTCACTCAAGAGTCCTTTGGCACAGTCTAGGGTGACCTTAGTGTGTGCACCTTGGCCAAAGCTGGCATCAAAGCTTTGATTTAGCTCTTGTTGAGTCACTTTTTTACCAATTCTTTCATGGATAAATTGTTGTACCCATGCCGAGGCATTCACTTCCTGCGTCAGCTGAGTCGCCAGTAAAAAGTAGTCATTAGGGTCTTGGTTGCGACAGGTGCCATGTTTCCACCATTCATGGCGTTCTAAACAGCTGCCGTAGCGGGCACTTGGCATCACTTCCTCGAGATTTTTTTGGACAGAGGCATTGAGTGGCACCTCGGGATAATCACAAAAATCACTCGGTTGTTGTTTCACGCTGCTGCAAAAGCCATAACGGGTGCCACATTGCTGGCGATTTGGCCACAGGCCATGCAGGCTAAAGTGTTGCCACTGAGGCGCATCACTCGTTTGGCTTAAGGCGCGGCACTCGGCTTTACGGCTGCCATAGAGTTCGCAAAAGGTGCTCTGCCAACTTAGGGCGAGCACATTGGAGTCGTAGTTATCCTCGATTTGGCACACATTACCTTGGCGCTTTTCTGGCGTGCCACGTTCTTGCGGGCTTTCACTCTTAACCGCCGTGCTCTCGCTAGTTAGGGTTGTTTGCGCGGGCTCGACATTCGCAGTGGGCTGAGCGGTCGCTATGGATTCGGCGGGCGCTGTAGCTGCGGCATTGTATTGCCCGCAATTACCTTTTATCCAACGCAGTGGCGAGCTGTTGGCATTGGTTCGCACCCTGAGCCAATCGGGATTCGTGCTATTACCTAGAATTTCGGCAACGGGATAACGCTCGCCAATATTGCTCTGCCAATCATCGGGATTGGTTTGTTTATTTTTAGACTGAAACAGTTCGCAGCGCTTGTTGGCGACAAACTCCCCCGAGGCGGGCGCTGCCTGAAGGGCTGTGGGCGTAAAACCAATCAACAACAGCCCCAGCAAGCCAAAGCTATGGCGATAAATACCTGCGCGGTTGTGGATGAGTAGAGAAAATAAAGCTGTCATTCGCTGGCGTCCTTTCTGCTATGGCGGTGGCACAAACACATGGCGTTGCATGCTGCTATTGTGCAGTGAAATTGCCGAATACGCGAATAGGATATTGACTGAAAAGCTAATTCGAATTCAAAAAACATAACCCCTAGCGTTAATCACGCTAGGGGTTATGGTGAGTTAAAGCGAACGATTATTCTGCTTTATTGATTTGGCGAGCGTAGATCAACAGATACAGTGCTGGCAGTACAAACAGCGACAGTATAGGTGCTGTGACCATACCGCCGACCATAGGTGCGGCGATTTTTTGCATCACATCGTTACCCGAACCTGCGCCCCACATGATGGGCAAGAGGCCGAAGAAGATGGTTGCGACTGTCATTGCTTTAGGGCGAATACGCATGACCGCACCTTCAATCAAGGCTTCTTTTAAGTCCTCGACTGTGTGGTAAGTGTTTTTCTCCTGCCGATGTTTAATGGCGTTATTGAGGTACACCAACATCACCACCCCGAATTCGGCTGCGACCCCAGCAAGGGCGATCATCCCCACTGCGACGGCGACCGAAATGTTGTAGTCGAGCAGATACAATAACCAAGTGCTACCCACGAGGGCGAAGGGGAGGCTGAGCATAATAATGCTGGCCTGCATGGTCGAGCCAAAGGTCATCATCAGTAGGATAAAGATCACCCCGAGTGCCATAGGGATCACTTGCTTAAGCTTGGCATCGACCCGCTGCATGTACTCGTACTGACCCGCAAAGCTATAGCTGTAACGGGGCGGAACAACGAGTTCTTCATCTAAAGCGGTTTTTGCCGCGGCGATATATTCACCAATCGAAGTGCCTTCGATATCGATAAATACCCACGAAATTAACCGGCCGTTCTCACTCTTAAGCATTGGCGCGCCATCGTTAATTTCGATATCAGCCAAGTTACGCAGCGGCAAATAATGCCCTGATTTAGTGATCACCGGTAGCTCGCGCAGTTTCTCGATATTGTCACGCAGTTCACGGGGGTAGCGCAGGTTGATGGGGTAACGCTCCGCGCCTTGAACTGACTCACCAATATCCATACCGCCAATCGCGTAACGTACTACATCTTGGATATCCTGTAGCGTCATGCCATAGCGTGCGGCCACATCGAGTTTAGGGCTGATATCGATATAGCGACCGCCACCACTGCGTTCGGCGTAGGCCGATTTAGTGTGTGGCACTTTACTCAAGATGGCCTCAATCTTAGCGCCTAGGGTTTGTAGCTCATTGACATCGGCACCAGTGATCTTAATACCCACGGGGGTTTTAATCCCCGTCGACAGCATATCGATACGAGTTTTAATCGGTTGCACCCAAGCGTTGGTTAGGCCGGGCACTTTTACCGTTTGTTGCAGCTGATTGATGATGCCGTCTAAGGTCATGC
The DNA here is from genome assembly GCF_019457635.1 of Shewanella mangrovisoli. Taxonomy (NCBI): domain Bacteria; kingdom Pseudomonadati; phylum Pseudomonadota; class Gammaproteobacteria; order Alteromonadales; family Shewanellaceae; genus Shewanella; species Shewanella mangrovisoli. The sequence continues at coordinate 4,571,435 of NZ_CP080412.1, read as the reverse complement.
CCTCACGCCACTCTTCGTGGGGTTTAAGCATAATCGTGGTTTCGAGCATAGTCAGTGGCGCAGGATCGGTCGCGGTTTCGGCGCGGCCGACCTTACCAAATACGCGGGCTACCTCAGGGACGGTTTTAATCAAACGGTCGGTCTGTTGCAGCACTTCGGCGGCTTTACTGGCGCTGATCCCTGGCAGTGCCGTTGGCATATAGAGTAAATCCCCCTCTTCTAGGGCGGGCATAAACTCACTGCCCATACGCGTCATAGGATACCAAGCGCTCGCCAATGCCACTAAGGCAAGCAGAATGGTGATTTTAGGGAACTTAAGCACCAGCTTTAATGCCGGTTGATACAGGGCAATCAACACGCGGCTGATAGGGTTACTGCGCTCGCTTGGGATTTTCCCACGGATAAAGTAACCCATGAGAATCGGCACTAAGGTGATAGATAAAAATGCGGCCGCCGCCATGGCAAAGGTTTTGGTGTAGGCGAGCGGTGCGAATAAGCGTCCTTCCTGCGCCTCTAGCGCGAAGACGGGCACAAAGCTTAAGGTGATGATAATCAGCGAGAAAAATAGCGCGGGGCCGACTTCAATCGAAGCCTCGGTCACAATACGCCAATGCTCTTTTACCGAAGGCTCACGGTCGTACTCGGCTTTAAAATGCTCCAAATGTTTGTGTAGGTTTTCGATCATTACGATGGCGCCATCGACGACCGCACCGATAGCAATGGCGATCCCGCCAAGGCTCATGATGTTGGCATTCACGCCCATTTTGTTCATCACGATAAAGGCGATAAGAATCGACAACGGCAAGGTGATAACGGCGACTAAGGTTGAGCGGGCATGCAGCAAAAACAGCAGACATACTAAGCCCACGACCAGCATTTCTTCGACCACTTTGCTGAACAGGTTATCGACGGACTTTTGGATCAGTTGCGAACGGTCATAGGTTGGAATGATTTCCACGCCGTCAGGCAGACCAGTTTTTAACTCTTCGAGTTTGGCTTTGACCGCATCGATCGTCGCGAGGGCGTTTTCACCGTAACGCATGACCACAATGCCGCCCACGACTTCGCCTTCGCCATCTAGCTCGGCAATACCACGGCGAGAAGCCGGGCCTTTACGGACGGTGGCAACATCCTTAAGCAACAAACCTGTGCCTGATGGGCTAGTGATCCCTAAAGGAATTTCGCGAAAATCCTCTAAGGTTTGGCGATAACCCTTAGCGCGCACCATATACTCGGCTTCGGCCATTTCGACCACAGAACCACCTGCCTCGCTATTGGCTTTATCGATAGCTTGTTTAACGGCGGCGATATCGAGCTTGTAAATCGCCATTTTGTCCGGCTCAAGCACGATTTGATAGGTTTGCTCCATGCCGCCGACGGTCGCGACTTCGGAGACACCAGCAACACTTTGTAGCTCAAGTTTGAGATACCAATCCTGTAAGCTTTTCAGTTGCGACAGGTCTAAGTTGCCGGAGCGATCGACCAGTGCGTACTCAAACACCCAACCCACACCTGAGGCATCGGGGCCGAGCGAGGGTTGCACCCCTTGAGGCAAGCGACTGCTGATCTGGCTTAAATACTCCAACACTCGTGAGCGTGCCCAATAGATGTCGGTGCCATCTTCGAAGATCACATAGACATAGGAATCACCAAACATCGAATAACCTCGCACGGTTTTTGCACCGGGCACGGCTAACATGGCGGTTGAGAGTGGGTAAGTCACTTGTTCTTCAACCAATTTTGGCGCTTGACCCGGATAAGGAGTCTTAATGATCACCTGCACATCGGATAAATCCGGCAGAGCATCGAGCGGCGTTTTACGCAGCTCCTGTATCCCCCAGACAGTGATCATCATGGCGATAATCAACACCATGAGCCTTTGCCTGATCGAGGACTCGATAATATATTTCAACATAATCCGCTCCTAGTGCTGATGGCCGCTGCTTAAACGCATTAAGCTGCCCTTGAGGCTGGCCTCGGAGTCGAGTAGGAATTGTCCCGATGTCACCACGCGTTCACCTTCGCTCAGGCCCGAGACTATTTCGGCCTTACCTTGGCTCATCATGCCGACCGTCACGGCCTTAGCGGTGAAGCTGTCATCGGCCTGTTTCACTATCACGCGGTTTTCTTTACCCGTTTGGATCAGGGCTTCCTGTGGGATCACTAACACATCTTTATTCGGACCGCCGAAGAGCGAGACCTTGGCGAGTGTCTTAGGTCTTAGGGAAATATCGGTATTATTCAGCACCACGCGCACTCTTAAGCTGCGGGTGACGGGGTCCAGCTCGGGATAGATATAGTCAATGGTGCCTTCGATACCGCTGATATTCATCGCGGGTACCGAGACTTCGGCTTTTTGCCCTAGGGCAATCCAGCTTTGCTCATTTTCAAACACGTCGGCGATGACCCAGACTTTAGAGAGGTCGACGATTGACATCACTTCTGTTGATGGCTGGATATACATGCCATCGCGCACAGCTAACTCTTTAACAATACCATCTTGCAGGGCATAGAAAGGCACCCGGTATTGGGTTTTGCGTGAGTCAGCAAGTTGTTGGATTTGTTTTTCATTCATGCCTAGCAGCGATAAACGCAGCCCGGCTTTGCGGACTAGATCCTGATAACGGCCACTGTTACCCGCAGATTTGGCGGTATCGAGTGCTAACAGATAATCATCCTGGGCGTTAATCAGATCGGGTGAATAGATCTCGTATAGTAACTGGCCTTTTTTAACTGAGTCGCCCACAGATTTGATCATCAGCTTCTCAATCCAGCCAGTTACACGGGCGTGCACATGGTTGATTTGGCTCTCGTCGTAGTCAATTTGGCCGACGGTTTCGACAAACTTCCACAGGGTATCGCGTTTTGCTTCGGCGACTTTCAGCGCAAGCGCCTGTTGCATGCTGCCAGAGACATTAATGTTGATTTCCTGAGTATTACCGCCAGTTTCGACCTTCTCTAAATTCATGCCGCAGATAGGGCAAGTGCCTGGCACATCACTAATAATGTGGGCGTGCATAGGGCAGACATATTTAATGGTCGCACCCGAGCTTTGGCTTTTAACTAAGCTATTCGCTTTGGGTGTTGGTGTATCAAAGACTTGCGCCGCATTTTGGCTTGCCGCTTGATGCTCTGCATGTTGGGCGGCAGTGCTGGTTTCTTCCTCTTCTTCTTTTTCAACGAGGAACATATTGCACTTAGGGCAACGACCGGGTTCGTGGCTTTCGACCTCGGGGTGCATAGGGCAAGTGTAGGTTTTGACTTGATTTGCACTGTGAGTATCGTGCGCATGCTCGTGGCCTGCCTCTGCTTGAGTGGCTGGATTCGCGAGCTGGGCCTGGGTTAACCAAGGCGTACCCATCAGTAAACTACTGAGTATCAATACTGCCTTAGGGCCCGGCTTTTTTACTTTGTGAAATTGGTTCATATGCCTCATCTCCAGCCTAGCTTAGTGGTGCGCGTGATCTTTGTGCATTGCACCGTCAGCCATTTTTTCTTCCGTCGCTTTTGGCTCTAAGTTCATGCCACATTTAGGGCAAGTATCACCTTTGTTGCCTGTCACTTCGGGGTGCATAGGGCACACATAGGCTTGGGCTTGTTCCTGTGGCGCAGCATTGTTGTGGTGATGCTCATGGGGTGTTGCCGTAGCAAACACACTGGTGCTGGTCATTAAAAATGCAACTAAGGCAAGATTAGTTAAGGTTTTCATATTGTTCACTCCATCGGGTTTTATAGCCGAATATGAGTGCATAAAACGTGACTGCGAGATTCTAGCGCTTTGAGGCGCGAGAAAGGGTCGACACAGTGGCCTGTGTGTTCAGTACAACGCTTTTGCTTTACTCTGGGTGCTTAGATGTTGGCGCACCACAATAAACGGCGAAATAAATTGTTTTGTTAGCTTGGTTTGCCCTGAAAAAAGGGCGCAATGAGGCTAGGCTATCGGCGGTTTAAAGGCCGAAGACAAAGAGATCGAGTGGAAATGAGGCATAGGAGTGGCCACTGGGGTATCGCTCAGACTCACACTCGGCCAAAGGTGTGGGCTGAAAAGAGTGCCAGCAACTGAAATCATTAAACAATGTCCACAGTCGTTGAGACAGGATGTGGTGCCATCACAGCAGTGCTGCTTCGCGCCGGGAAGCATTTGATCGTTACAGCAATCTGTATTGGCCATTGTACTTGAGTCAGAGCGGTTCTCTGTGTTCATCTGCATCATGGCTGCATGGTCCATTCCTTGGCTGGAAGGATGATGAACCATAGCGCTCATCTCCATAGAGCGCATCACCATCGCGTGACCATTAGACGCAACACTTTGCCCGACGAGTGCGAGTAAAGTGAAAATGACTAATAGTGAACGACCCAGTGTGTGATGCATATGTATTCCAAATAATGAACGACTCGATTTTAGCATAGAGGCATTATCCTGCAATGCGTTAACTCACATTTCAGTTAATGCCCCTGCTTGTAAACTCCTAAGGTTTATTATTTAGAAGGGTGACTTTCCAGCATATCCGCCATTAATTGGCTGTGGTTTTGCAATGGTAGTTGCTGCGGAGCGGCGCCATCCACGCTTAACTGAATACTAGGGTTTTTAATAAAACGTTTAGCATCGGATTCGCTGACTAATTTAGTTGGGGTGTTGATTTGGTAATTGGATTCCGGCGCGACATTTAGGGTAAAGAATAAAGGCTCTGATTTGACCCACGTGCCGCTATCATCGGCGCGATAGCTAAACAGATCTTGATATTTAACTTCGACCAGCACTTTACCTTCAGGCAATTGCACAGGTTTAAAGGCTTTAGTGGCTTGGCCATTAATACTGACCACATTGAGGGTATCAGTGCCTTTTAAGGTTGCCGCAGTTGCAGTCACGCTAATCGCCAGAGTGCTCATGATTAAAGTAGCGCCAACGAATGCTTTATTTAATAAAGTGGCTTTCATAATAAACTCCAAAAATTTGCTGTATCGCGAGGGTGCGCAATCGTGGTGGCACAGTCGCAGAATATTGAATCGATTTAATCGTTAAAAAAGATCGGTTACAGCAAATCGGAGTTGGGAGGTGGCGTGGTTAACCCGAGGTCGGCCGTTTGAATCGCCCAACCTTGGACCGCAATACGCTTACTTGCATGATTCATCAAGGCAAGTTGAGGCTGTGAGGCGGTAAGATAAAGTTGTGCGAGACAATGGGTTTTACAATGGTTGGTAAGGGAGTCTTGGCAATGCAGCATGCATTCGTCTGGAGGACAATCTGGCATAGTACACTTCATCTTGCCATCGACCATCTGCATGCTGGGCGTATCGTGGAAGTCATTCATCGCTGAAGTTGGCATAGCATTCACCATCGCCGATTGGGCGATAAGTGAAAATAACAGTGCTATGGTGATCCAAAACTTAGCCATAAAAACTCACATAAAATAATGTCTACCTCTAATGACCATTAAAGTTGGTGAAAAGTTTCATATTTATTTTGTTTTTTATGTATCACACTGTGGCTTTGCAGGTTAAATGTCGTCTTGATCACATTTTTGTATTCTAAAAATGATTTCATTGCCTTAGCTTCATAAGGTAGTACTTAATCATTGGTCGCTTAGCATAATGATTAATGTATTAGCGTGAGTTGAAGTACCCTCAAGCTCTGCTAAGCTGGGTTGAGTGAGTTATGTATTAAGAGTTAGACCTAAGTCTCATTTTGCACTTTTAAGTTTAAATTAATGGGCATTTTTAGGCTTAGAATCAAATTTCTAATAAATGAAAAAATATAAAATAGTCTTATAAAAACTAATTTTGACAATATTTTTTGGAGATAGAGTGATGAACTGGCGTGCACTATTTAAACCAAGCGCAAAATATTCCATCCTGGCGCTGATCGTCGTCGGTATTGTTATCGGTGTTGTCGGCTATTTTGCAACCCAACAAACCTTACATGCGACAAGCGAAGACGCATTCTGTATGAGCTGCCATAGCAACCACTCATTGAAAGATGAAGTGTTAGCTTCTGCCCACGGCGGTGGTCGTGCTGGTGTGACTGTACAATGTCAAGACTGCCACTTACCACATGGTCCTGTGGATTACTTGATCAAGAAGATCATCGTATCTAAAGACTTATATGGTTTCTTAACGATCGATGGCTTTAACACTCAAGCTTGGTTAGACGAAAACCGCAAAGAGCAAGCAGACAAAGCTTTAGCTTACTTCCGTGGTAATGACTCTGCGAACTGCCAACACTGCCATACTCGTATTTATGAAAATCAACCTGATACCATGAAGCCAATGGCTGTGAGAATGCACAGCAATAACTTCAAGAAAGATCCTGAAGCGAGAAAGACCTGTGTGGATTGTCACAAAGGTGTCGCTCACCCCTATCCAAAAGGATAAGGTTTAGCGCTTCAATAGCTTGATATTCAAATCAAAAGCCCTCGAAAGAGGGCTTTTTGCTATCAGACCTTATAAGTCTTGGCTATTGATTAATGCCACTCTGCGGGACAAGGCGGTTAGCGAAATGTGATGCACCATTTGCGTGGGAGCAGTGCAGGCATCGGCAATCACTTGTACTGAGTAGGCTTGTGCCGCGGGCGATAGCGCCGTATGGGTCACGCAGTTTTGCGTCATGATGCCGCATAACAGTAAATGCTTGACCTGCATATCTTGGAGTAGATTGGCCAGCTCTGTGCCATCGAAACTGTCGGCAAATTGTTTTACCACAATAGGCGCTTTGGGCAGCTCTGCTAAAAGCGCTGGATGGATTTCAACCCCTTGGGTGTTTGGGTTAAAAAAGGGCGCCTCACCCTGAGTCGTATCGGCAATATGCTGCACGAGAATAATAGGTATCGCCTGTTGCTGGGCACGTTGCACTGAGTGCAAGGTGCGCGCTAATGCCTCATCGACTTGCCATTGTGGGTAAGCCCCATTGGGAAAGTAGTCATTCTGCACATCAATAATCACTAAGGCGCTGTTCGCTGAGATCTTGTTTAAGCTCGACATAATTTTCTCCTATTCGTTTTCTCTTGCAAAAGATGTCTTCGAAGGAGAGTTTGCGGTAGATTCATGCCCATTAAGAGTGGCAGAAATGACATCTATGGTGCTTAAATTGACAAATTTTGCCGAGCCATCCCCATTAAAAGTGGCGATATTAGCCATACCCGGTTGTTTAACTTCTGCCGTATTTGGCCTAGAAGAGATGTTGCTGGTGGCTAACAAGCTGATGTTAGCTGACGAAAATAATTCCCTAAGCTCAAGCAGTTTTGCAGTGACTCGGTTATCCCTAGAAGAGATGAGTCTCGAAGAGAGTTATCAGTTAGTGATTATCCCGCCGAGCATCGAGACTGAGTTTTACTTCAATGCGGCGCCTTCATTGCGATTATGGTTACAACAGCAACATGCCCAAGGCGCTATCCTGTGCTCCGCTTGTGCGGGAGCATTTGTGCTGGCCGCCGCGGGTTTACTTGATGGTCGCAAGGCGACAACCCATTGGGGATTAGTGGAAACATTTGAGACTCAATATCCGCAGGTAAAACTCGAGATCGAGAAAATCATGGTCAACGAGGGCGATATCATCACAGCTGCTGGCATGATGTCTTGGCTCGACTTGGGGTTGGAGTTAGTCGCGCAGTTTTGCCATGTGAAAGTCATGCGCCAGCTGGGTAAGTACCTTGTTATCGACACCGGCGGGCGTGAACAGCGTTATTACCAACAGTTTTTACCTAAGCGAGACCATGGGGATACTGTTATCTTGAATCTGCAAAATCGCCTACAAACCGACTATGGTCAGCCGATTAGTGTTGCGGCTTTGGCGCAGCAGTGTTGTATGGGCGAGCGAACTTTTTTGCGACGTTTTGTGAAAGCGACAGGGCATAAACCTAATGAATACCTGCAAAAACTCAGGATCCAAAAGGCCTGTGACTTACTCGAAAATAGTCCACAGAGTTTCGAGACCATAGCGCACCAAGTGGGCTATGAGGATGTGAGCGCCTGTCGTAAGGCCTTTACCCGTATTACCGGCCTAACCCCGAGTGCGTTTCGACAACGTTTTAGTACGCTTACGCCTGCGCCAACACCTGTCGACGATAGCTCAATAAACTAAATACGCCGAAGATAAACACTTGCAGATAATCTTGTTTGCGTAGTGTCAGCAGGTTTTTAAACAGCATATGGAAGATGGCAACTTGGAAGCAATGCATCAAGCAAGTAATGCCAAGCAAGATATTGAGAATAATGCCGATATTGCCTGCAAAAGGCATAACAAGGTTATAAGCCATCATCAGCCACGCGATTAAGGTAATGGCTTTGCCCATATTGATCAGTAACGACATGCTATTCCTCGGTGTTAGCCGGAGAGTCTTCGGCTTGGTATTGATATAAGCGATAGCTGACTTGCCCTGCGGTCTTGTCTTTGAGCGGTTGCCAAGTCGCTGGGACTGCCATTTGGGTTAATTCCGACTCAATCTCCACATAAATTAACGCACCATCATTAAGCCAACCTTTGCTATCCAATAGCCGAATGGTTTTTTCTGCCAAGCCTTTACGGAAAGGTGGATCGATAAACACCACATCAAACCCTTGGTCGCAGCCATTTTGCAGCACGACTAAAGTATCGGCGTTGAGTACCTCGGCATTGTCGCACTTGAGGGTATTGAGATTCGCTTTAAGTTGCATGGCGGCAGGGCGTTGCAACTCGATAATCTTGGCGTAACTGGCGTAGCGCGAGAGAGACTCAAGCGCCAAGGCACCACTGCCACCAAAGCAGTCGAGCACCCTTGCATGGGCAATATCATTGGCGAGCCAGTTAAATAGGGTTTCGCGGACTCTATCTGTGGTCGGCCGCAGGCCGTCTAAATCATGGATGGGCAGTTTGCGCGAACGCCATTGCCCGGCAATGATCCGCACTTGGCCGCTACCGGCTTTCTTGTTGGCCGTTTGACTCTTGGTCACTTGCTTGTTGTTTGCACGATTATTAGCCAAAGTGCCCCCGTGATTTTGCCTGAAGAAAGAAAGTGGTAGACTATGCCACCTTTATAAAGGCCACTATTTTATATCAAACTCCTAGTAAAAGGTGAGAAGGCTGATAGAGCAGAACTAATTGCCGACTTTTTGGGCGTAATTGCCGCGGTAATCTGGTATAACGGCAGGGTCTTATTTTAAATTCAACACTGAAGTAGAGCGCTGGAATTACACATGGCAAAGAAAGGTTTTTTCTCCTGGTTTCGTAAAGATAAATCACAAGATGAGGTTGTCGAGCAAACCCCAGTCTCTACTCCATCGCAAACCGAGCAAGCCGAAGCATTAGCAAAGCAGCAAGCTGAAGAAGCCCGTCTCGCGGCTGAAAAAGCCGCAGCCGAGCAGGCGCTAGCCGACAAATTAGCGGCCGAGCAAGCACTGGCAGAACAGTTAGCCGCTGAAAAAGCACAAACAGAGAAAGCCGAAGCGGAAAGAATTGCTGCGGAACAAGCCGCAAAAGCCCAAGCTGAAGCACTGCGTGTTGCAGAAGAGCAAGCTGCACGTTTAGCCGAACAGCAGGCAGCCGAAGCCGCGCGTTTAGCGGCGGAGCAAGCGCAGGCAGAACAGTTAGCCGCAGAAAAAGCCGAAGCAGAAAGAATTGCCGCAGAACAAGCCGCAAAAGCTCAAGCTGAAGCCCAGCGTGTTGCCGAAGAGCAAGCTGCACGTTTAGCCGAACAACAGGCTGCCGAAGCCGCGCGTTTAGCGGCGGAGCAAGCACAGGCAGAACAGTTAGCTGCAGAAAAAGCCGAAGCGGAAAGAGTTGCTGCGGAACAAGCCGCAAAAGCCCAAGCAGAAGCGGAAGCGCAGCGTGTTGCTGAAGAACAAGCCGCACGTTTAGCGGCGGAGCAAGCTCAGGCAGAACAGTTAGCCGCTGAAAAAGCCGAAGCGGAAAGAGTTGCCGCGCAGCAGGCCGCAGCAGCCCAAGCAGAAGCCCAAGCTGAAGCAGAACGAATTGCCGCTGCACAGAACCAAGCTGAACAACCCCTTGAGCAACAACCCGAACCTCAGGCAAAACCCGCCAAAGAAAGCTTCTTCGCGCGGTTAAAACGCGGCTTGATGCGCACCAGCGAAAATATTGGTAGCGGTTTCATTGGTTTATTCCGTGGTAAAAAAATCGATGATGATCTGTTTGAAGAGCTGGAAGAGCAGCTATTAATCGCCGACGTGGGTGTAGAAACTACTTCACGCCTTATCCAGAGCCTGACCGAACATGCGTCCCGCAAGCAATTAAAGGATGCCGAAGCACTCTACGATTTACTGCGTGATGAAATGCAGAAGACGCTCGACCCTGTCGCTATCCCTTTAGTGCCTGAAAATGCTAACGGCCCCTATGTGATTTTAATGGTTGGTGTTAACGGCGTGGGTAAAACCACCACTATCGGTAAACTGGCGAAGCAATATCAGCGTCAGGGTAAGTCTGTGATGTTAGCGGCGGGCGATACCTTCCGTGCTGCAGCGGTTGAGCAATTACAGGTTTGGGGTCAACGCAATAATATTCCCGTGGTGGCTCAGCATACGGGCGCCGACAGTGCCTCGGTACTCTTCGATGCGTTGCAAGCGGCCAAGGCCCGTAAGATTGATATCTTGATTGCCGATACTGCCGGTCGTCTGCAAAACAAGTCGCATCTGATGGAAGAGCTTAAGAAAGTGGTGCGGGTGATGAAGAAGCTTGACCCAGAGGCGCCGCACGAAGTCATGCTGACCTTAGATGCGAGCACGGGCCAAAATGCTATTAGCCAAGCGCAGCTATTCCAAGAGGCTGTGGGCGTTACCGGCATGACCATCAGCAAGCTCGACGGTACTGCTAAAGGCGGCGTGGTGTTTGCGATTGCCGACAAGTTTAAAATCCCGCTACGCTATATTGGCGTGGGTGAGCAAATTGATGATTTGCGTACCTTTAATTCTAAAGAATTTATTGATGCCTTGTTCACTCAAGAAAAAGCGGATAGCTAATTTATGATTGATTTTCAGCAGGTCAGTAAGATTTATCCTGGTGGCCAAATGGCACTGGAAGAGGTGAATTTTCATCTACAAAAAGGTGAAATGGCATTCTTAACCGGCCATTCGGGCGCGGGTAAGAGTACCCTGTTGAAATTAATCACAGTGATCGAGCGCGCAACCACTGGCCGGGTAGCGATTAATGGTCACGATATTGCCAAAATTAGCCCTAAACACGTGCCCTATTTGCGTCGTAATATTGGGATGATTTTTCAAAACCATCATCTATTGATGGACAGAAGCGTATTCGACAACGTTGCCTTGCCATTAGTGATTGAAGGTTTCTCCCACGGTGAGATCCGCAAACGTGTCGCTGGCGCGCTGGATATGGTGGGTTTATATGGCAAAGAGCGGCATAACCCCATTATGTTATCCGGTGGTGAGCAGCAACGTGTCGGTATCGCCCGCGCCATTGTGAATAAGCCGCCACTATTGTTGGCCGACGAGCCAACGGGCAACTTAGACCCTAAGTTGTCGATGGATATTTTGCGCTTATTCGAAACCTTTAACGATGCAGGCACGAGCGTGCTTATCGCTACCCACGATTTAGGACTGATCGCGCGGATGAAGTATCGCACTTTTACCCTGAAACAGGGTCGCATGCTCGGCGCACAGGAATTACACCATGGACACGCGACCGCTCGAGGTGATGGGCTATGAGTGACAATGCCAAACTAACGCGCAGCAAGTTGCCCATCTCGGGGCGTATCGTGATGTTTTTTATTCGTCATGTGCAGCAAGCCATGGCGAGTATGGGTGAGTTGTGGCGCAGCCCAGTCTCTTCGCTGATGACCATGGCGGTTCTTGGGGTGAGTTTAAGCTTACCTGCGGCGCTGCAAGTATTAGTGAAAAATGCCGAGACCATTACTAGCTCTTGGAACAGCGCGGCGGAGATTTCACTGTTTATCGATGAGAATCGCAGCGAGCAGACGATTCAAAGTTTACTGACCCGCATCCGAGCCTATGCCGAAGTGGAAAAGGTGCAGTACATCGACCGCAATCAAGCGCTCGAAGAGTTTCAGCGCCTGTCGGGGTTTGGTGAGGCGTTAGCCTATCTCGATAAAAACCCGCTGCCAGCGGTGATTACTGTGACGCCGACCCAGCGTTACTCCACTCCTGTGGGTGCCCGTGAGTTGCTGTCTAAGCTGGAGCGCGAGCCTGAAATCAGTTTTGGTCGCTTAGATATCGAATGGCTAGAGCGCCTGCAAGCCGTGGTGCGCTTACTCGAACGTACCGTGATGGCGATTGCAGCCTTACTGGTGCTCGCCGTGGTGTTGGTGATAGGTAACACCATTCGCTTGGCGATTATGAACCGTCGCACCGAAATTGAAGTGATGAAGCTGGTCGGCGCGACAGAGTCCTTTATTCAGCGCCCCTTCCTTTATACCGGCATTTGGTATGGAGTGATTGGTGGCGTATTGGCTTGGCTTATCATTAACATATTGGTTTGGTATCTAGATTCTGCCCTAGCCGAACTGCTCGGTTTGTACGGCAGTCAGTTAGAGATGAAGTCTTTGACCTTTACCGAACTGCTACAATTAGTGGGCTTAGCCTCCTTCTTAGGTTGGCTGGGCTCTTACCTTTCGGTAAGACAACATTTAAGAGCGATTGAACCCTCTTAATGATCAATCGTTTATCGTTTAAAAATGCGGCTAGATAAGGCAGGCGATGAACTTTTGTTCACTTGCAATGTCTATTCAACGGGGTTAAAAGTAACACCCCAGACGAGCGAAGGTTGACATACTCTGTCAATTAGCCGATAGTTCGTCAGCTCATCCTTAAGGTGTTTTGAGTTAAACCACAGGATGAAATCGACTTATATTTGATAAGTAGTAAGAGAGTAGGAGCGCGAATGACCTTTCAAACGCAATCAATGGCACTAACAGTCCCTCAGGGCAGCAGTAGTTTAGAAGCTTATATCCATTCAGTGACTAGCATGACAATGTTAGACGCTGAGACTGAGTATGAGTTAGCCAAGCGTTTGCAGGAAACGGGTGATCTGCAAGCGGCGAAGCAACTGATTATGTCGCACTTACGTTTTGTGGTGCACGTTGCTAAGGGCTACTCAGGTTACGGTCTGCCACAGGCGGATTTGATCCAAGAAGGCAACATCGGTCTGATGAAAGCGGTTAAGCGCTTCGATCCCGATGTGGGTGTCCGTCTAGTGTCTTTTGCTGTGCACTGGATTAAAGCCGAAATTCATGAATATGTGCTGAAAAACTGGCGCATTGTAAAAGTCGCAACCACTAAAGCACAACGTAAGTTGTTCTTTAATATCCGTAAAGCGAAAACTCGCCTCGGTTGGTTTAGCGATGATGAGGTCGCAATGGTGGCAGAAAACTTAGGTGTATCTAAGGCCGATGTGACTGAGATGGAATCACGTATGGCGGCGCAGGATCCTGCGTTTGACCTCAGCAGTGATAACGATGATGAGCAGGATTTTGCTCCTGTACATTATCTTGAAGATCATTCATCGGATTTAGCCGAAAACATCGAAAACGATAACTGGGAATCCAATGCCCAAGGTCGTTTATTATCGGCCATCAAAACCTTAGACGAGCGTAGTCAGCACATTCTGCGTGCCCGTTGGTTAGATGATGATAAAACCACACTGCAGGAATTAGCAGAAACCTATCAAGTCTCGGCTGAGCGCATTCGCCAGTTAGAGAAAAACGCCATGAACAAGCTTAAGGCTTGTATGGAAGCCTAATTCGGCTCGGCGTGAGAACATAGAAAAACCTGCTACGGCAGGTTTTTTTATGTTTGAAATTAACAGGATTCGGATTGAATCGTGGCAATAAGTTGCTTGCGATTCACTTTTAAACCCGTTTGTTCGGCATGCTCTGGCCAAGGGTAATAGCGGCGCGGCCTTTTAAAGCGAGCGATTTTATCGGCGAGAAAGACTTCAAGCTCAGCCTCTATCGAACTTATCTCTTGGCTTGTGCTGCCGAGAATAATGTCGCCACGAATAATGGCGGCGGGGAGTTGGTCAAAGGTCACGTCAGGCTGAGGAAAGACGATCGCCTCATCTATAAGCGGATGCAGTTTTAGCGCCGCTTCAATTTCCTCTGGCTGAATGTTTTCGCCACCACTGATAAACATATTATCGACGCGGCCCAAGATCTTAAGATTGCCGTTAGCATCCCATTCGCCCCTGTCTTTGGTATAAAACCAACCCTCGGCATCGAGTGGTTTTTCAATGCCTTTATCCGTGAGATAGCCCATAAATAAGCAATCTCCCCGTACCCAAATCACCCCATCGACAATTTTGAGCTCACGTCCTGGGAGTAATTTGCCACTGGTGCCATCGCTTAGCGCGGGGCCTGTGGTGATTTGCGAGCCCATCTCCGTCATGCCGTAGCTGGTAAAGCTGGCAATATGCCGCTGTTCGAGCTGTTTAAGTAAATCAATAGAAACTGCACCGCCGCCGAGTAGCAGGGCTTTAATACTCTTGAGTGAAGCCTGTTTGTCGGCGAGTAGATTGAGTAACTGTGTCGGCACGAGGGAAGCATGGGTTAAGCCGTCGCGCTCGATTTGCGCCTGCAGCGGGAGAGTCGGATCCGGCAGTACCACTGTCGCCGCCACTAAGGCGCAGCGGTTGAGAATGGCGAGGCCGCCAATATGAAACAGAGGTAACGACAATAACCAAGCATCACCTGTGACCAGCGGGATAAGACTGCGGGCGCCCTCGGCATTGGCAATATGATTCCCAAGATGGTGCACGGCCGCCTTAGGAAAACCACTGGAGCCAGAGGTTAAAATCACATTGCTTGGGCGATAAATATCAAAAGCTATCGCTGCTTGCTCATTGTTTGGACTCACATCGAGGCTAAAATCCAGCGTGAGTTGATGACTGCCTGACAAGGCCAACTCAGTTTCGCTCCAATAAAAAGGAATTTGGTGGCTATCGATAAGCCCTTGAACTTGCGCCAGCGGAAAACGTGGCGAGATAGGAAAAAAGATTGCGCCAATATCCACACAGGCCCAATACAGGCAAATCATCTCTAAATTATTGCGGCTGATGCATACCAATGGTTGCCCTTGGCCAACACCAATGCGCATGAGCTGTTCACCCAAGGCCAACACCATTTGGCTTAAGCGGGCGTAGCTGACGTCCTGCCCGTTGCACTTAACCGCCGTTTGTGTGGGCGAGGTGAGCGCGGCGTTATGTAATGGCGAAATACCTTGCTGTGGAATGGATTGGGATGATGTCAATGTTTTAGATTCGGACATTGGCGACTAATCCTGCTGCGTACTGGCGACAAGCTTAAGTTGATGAGGCTTCAAGCATTGTGGCTTGCCGCTTGGTACGATTAAGTCTTGGCTAAAGGCGCTCAAAGTAGCGAGCCCTGGGATTTCATCGGGCGTCAGTATGGCGGCTAAATGGGCCAAGTCATTGATGCCTAAGCTGGACTCAAGGCTTGAGCTTAAGATGCAGCGCACGCCATGGCTGTGAGCCTCATCGATAAGGCGCTGAAGTTTTTCAATACTGCCCAGTAGCATGGGTTTGATGATGAGTGCCGTGAGTCCCTCATGCATCACAAATTGATAATCCGGATCATTGAGGGATTCATCTAAGGCGTAGGACAGAGGAATAGCGCGATACAGGGTTTGATTATCCTGCGGATGCTGACAAGGTTCCTCAATATATTCAATGCTCTCTAGCGGTAAACAGGCAGCAAAATCGAGGGCTTGTTCTAAGCTAAAGCCACGGTTGGCATCTAAGCGCAGCTTGAGATCGGGTCTCTGACCTAAGATGCCATAAATCAGGCCCAACTCATCTTCCATTGAGGTTTGTGCGACTTTCACTTTGACTGAGCGCACGCCGCTATCGAGACTCGCAATGTTAGCGATCAATTCGGTTTTGGGCGCATCCGCCGGCTGATAGATGAGCGGCACTGTGCTGGTAACTGGGCGCACCGATTCGAGTTTTCCGCTAAGTTTGGCGTGCAATAGACTCAAGCCAAAGGCAATGGACGGATAGGGGCTCGCTTCGGCCTGCTCGAGTAAGTAATCGATAGGCTGATTTTGCAGTTCGGGCAATAGCGCCACTAAGGCCTGCTGTACTTCATCTAGGCTCTCGCGGCTAAAGCCGGACAATGGCTGTTGGTCGATATCAAACCCTGAGAGCGGCGCTATTTCAACCCGTTGCTCGCTTTCTTCGCCCTCTGCTTGTGCCTTTGCCTGCAACACTAAGCCCGTTCTGTGGTCGATGCGTTGTTTCCCCACGGGCAAAAAGCGGTCTAAGGGCAGGCGATATAAGTACAAGCTGAGCGACGTTAAGATCATATTTTCCCTAAATTTATCTGTTTCAAGTCATCGACTTTTTAAGCTTTAGTGCACTTAAGCAGGCGACTAATGCCGCTGGATTGGCTTGATGTATGTTATGCCCAGCCTGTTCAATCTGATGCAAGATGATGGGTTGTTGTGCTTGCCAATCCTTTGCTATCGCGGTGAATTTCGCATCTTGGCTGCCCGCAAAAAAATGGCTCTCACAGCTAAGGCTTGCAGGTACATCCCAGAGAGAGGCTTGGCGAGCCAGCGATGTGGCTAAAAAAATCTGTTTTACCGTTTGCTTGGGGTGTTGGTCGAGCAGCGCCGCACGCTTGGCTATCAAGGCATGCCGCGCCTTGTCCGACATATCGACAAACACTGCCTGTTGATACCAAAGCTGTAAAAAATCCCGGCTGCTTAAGCTGTGCAAGCGCTTAGCCCACAGGTTGTCGTTTTTACTGCGTGCGGTTTGCTCTGCGGTATCGGTTAGCCCGGGATGACAGGATTCTAGCCATAAGCTCAAAATGCGCTGCGGATACGCCTTGGCAAGGTGCAGGGCGATGCGGCCGCCGAGGGAATAACCGTAGAGAAAAAAAGATCCAATACCCAGGCGGTCGAGGCGGCCGATAATGTCTTGGACACAATAGTCGAAACCAATGGCGAGCGTCGATGGTGGCTCTTGCTGATTGTCACCGTGTCCGGGTAAATCGAGGCAGATACAATGGAAATGCTGGCTCAGTTCGGGGATAAGCGGCAACCAATCGGCCTTAGTCCCTAAAAAGCCGTGAAGCAGGACTAAGTTTGGCTGCGAGACTTCCCCGTAACGGGCCACGGTTGGCATTAGCTTTGTTTCACCCATAAATTCAGCGCGGCAATCTGCTCGCTGGCTTGATGTTGGCTCACACTGACTTCGATCACCGAAGCGCCCTGATAATCGAGCGCTTCGTGATAACAGCTTTGGAAGTCGGCTAAGTTATCCACTTGATTATAGGGCAGATTGAACATGGCTGCGGCATAACCAAACTCTAGACCATGGCTTAGGCGGTAGTAATCACTGCGCAGATCCTCATTGGGAACGGGCAAGAGATTGAAGATATTGCCGCCGTCGTTGTTGAGAATAATGATCACCAGCGGACTTGTTAAGCTACGGGCAATGGCAAAAGAGTTGAGATCATGCAGCTGGGATAAGTCCCCAATAATCAAGCTTGTGGGTTTACCTTGATGCGCGGCGATGCCGCAGGCGGTGGCCAGTAAGCCGTCGATCCCCGATGCGCCGCGGTTGGTATAGGTGGTGGCCGTGCAGCAACTCACTGGGGCGTACATATCGTATAAGCGCACGGGCAGACTATTGCCGATAAACAATTGCTGTTCTAACGGCCGCGTATTGGCAATGGCGCGGATAACCTGCGCCTCACCAAACTCACCTTGATCGATATTACGCACAAATAAACTATGCAATTCATCGTTGTAGGTGACTAAGGTGTTGGCCCAATTAGCCGAAGAGGAACGATACCAATTAAGTTGAGCAAATTGTGCTGCGTTGGCGTGCCAAATGTGTTTGGCATTATGGCTTGGATCGAGTCTGTCCTGCTGTGGCAGCACTTGCCAGTAACTGTGCCAGTTTTGCTCGGCAAGGTAAGCAATCAAACGCTTAGACAATAAGCGTCCACCAAACACCAGCACTCGGTCAGCCTCTTGCAACAGATTGCGCGCCTTGGGGTGTTGCAGTAGTTGGTCAATATTGCCGATCGCCGCCGGATGTTGTCGCAGTTGCGACTGGGCATCGGTCAGCAAGGGCCAACCAATCTTTTGCGAGAGTGCGATAAGCTGCTGTGGATCTTGCTCCGGCGTGAGCGTACCCGCGATGATGACACCCTTACCGTGGACGAAACGCATAATGGCGTCATCGCTAGGGCTGCTGAGTTGTTCACTCTTACCGTATTGAGTGTAGGGTCTGGCGTGTTGCAACCAAGTTTGCAGTGGCTTGAGATAAGGCGATTCGCTATCGAGAATGCTGCCATTCATCTCACTCGGATAGAGGGGTTCACGGTACATGCAGTTGATGTGCACAGGGCGTGTTTGGTTTGCTACCGCCTCATCGAGCGTTGTGAGCAACATCTGCGGCGCAATGTGGGCATCCGGCGTGGGCAGGTTTACCTGCTGGGCATAATTGGCAAAAATCGCCGGTTGCACTATGGCTTGGTTGGCGCCACAGCCGAGTAATTCTGGCGGTCTGTCGCCGCTTAAGACAATCAAGGGCACATGGGTCAACCAAGCCTCGACTATCGCAGGATAAAGGTTGGCGACGGCCGTGCCTGAGGTGGTGATAATTGCCACCGGGGCGCAGCTGGCTTTGGCTAATCCGAGGGCCATAAAACCTAAGCCGCGCTCATCGAAATGCAAGTGACGTTTAAGCTTAGTTTGCTGAGCCGCAGCTAAGGTTAGCGGTGTTGAGCGAGAGCCCGGTGCCATGCAGACATGCTGCACACCAAGACGTGCTAATTCTTCCAGAATAAGTGCGCCCCACATCAGGTTCAGTGTGGCTGTGTTTTCGGTTCGCATAGCAAGATCTATCAGGATAAAGATGGGCTTAGTGTAACGTGTTTGGCGGCTAAGATGTATGTCTGGCTTAACAAAACTTGGGGTTGTGCGCAGGAGGGTGAGGTGGAGCCTAAGCTAAGGCGCAGGTTGCCTATCACCTCGTATAACAAGATGGAAAATAAACAGTTATTATTGGTTAGATAATATTATCGACGATTTTCTTTATCTGCCCGCTTAGCCAGAGCAAGTCTTCATTCACCTTATTCGGTTGGTTTTTTTGCACGAGGAAAATCGTCGGCGCCTCGGTATGGGCGTACAAACGTTCGGCCTCAAGTTGCGATAACTGGCAGGTGTGTAACTCGGGAATATCGCTCACCATTTCATAAACTACCCGATAGGGCAGTAAGGAAATCGTCTGACTCTCGCCGAGATATTCAAACAGACTCGAAATACTGGTAATGGTAATTTCAGTATTGAGTTTTATGCCATGTTTAATACAGAACTCTTGGTACGGACTGAGCCGAGTGCTGGGATTACCGAGGTCCGTGTTCACATAAGGATATTCGGCAATGCTCTCAAGCGTGATTTCGCGCTTAAAAATCGGATGATTACGACTGGCGATGAGATAAACCTTGTCCATGTGTTGCAGCGTCGTGGTTTGCAACTTATCACCAAAAGCCGCCACATCGGCGGTGCTCTTATTGCAGCAAATGCCTAAGGACACATCGCCATTGATGATGTCCTGCGTCGTATGCAGCGACCAGGGGGTGATATTAATCTGCATGGGCTTTTGTTCATCCTTAATGGCCTGCATCAAGGCTTTAGGAAACGCATAGGCAATAAGGCCCGGCGCTGCGATTTCAACGTGGGTTTTGACTTGGCTTGCATTTGCCGCGCGCACCTTTTGAAATTTATCCGAGCATTCTATGGTTTGTTTCGCAATCGGATATAAATGAGTGACAAACTCATTGGGAAATAAGCCGTATTTTTTTCGAATGAAAAGCTCATCACCAAATGTCTCCCGCAGGTTTTTAAGGCTACGACTTATTTTTGGGGCAGGAATGTCCAGCGCCTTTGATACATAGGTTGCGGATTTGTTCTCATATAATGAAACAAGTATTTTTAAACTCAAAATATCGAGGTTGTCCATGTTATTAATATGCATTTTTAATATTCCTTAATATTGAGTTAACGCTATGAATAACACCTGATTATGATGTTATTTATTAGATTTAATGTGAAACCCGTCCCAAGTTTTGCACCTTTGATTTATCTATGTGTAACAGAAAGTTTAGATTTATATTTTTTATTTTTCAAAAAATATTTTTAATTTAATTTGAAATTTTACTTTCTGATATTTGGTTATTTGAATTTCAATTTTTCAATTAACTATTATCAATATATGCATTTAAGATTTATGTTAAACAGTAATGTGTTCCGTATCTTAACTTGTTGTTTATGTTTAATTTGTCATTTTTAAATGTGACGAAGATCAAAAAAATAATTCGGATTAACAATAATACTGAAGCTGCTTTAAAAGGAGATAACAAAAATATAATTGTGTTATTGGAGGCGTATATGAACACTTCAGTCATTCTCAGCTATGCGTTTATGTACTTTGTACTATTCGTCGCAGTGCCATTCGTGTTTGTAATGTTTGTCATGACCTGCATTAAGTTTTTTAGAGCAGATCCTGATGAAGCACATCATGAAATGAAACTGAAACCAGTGTTATTTGATGAAGAGAGTTTTAACTTTTTTAAATCACTCAAAACTGTCGTAGAAGGTAAATACGATGTCTGCTGCAATGTGCCATTAGACACAGTATTTGATATGGACCAGCATGATGCTGATTTAAATCATGAATGCCGTCTAGACTATGTGTTGATTGACCATGACTCATCTGAAGTCAAAATGGTGATCAGTGATGCTGGTAAGCAAATCAACTCACCCATGAAAAAGCTGTTCGGTAAATTCAATATTGGTTTTATTGAAATGAACCAACATAAGCAGTGGGATCCCCAAAGCCTTAAGCAAGCTTTAGCCGTCTGACCACGACTGTCGGGTTCGGAGCCTTCCGAACCCTGCTTCCTCTTTGCCTTCCCAATCTATCGATATGAGGACTCGCTATGTCTACACGACAATGGCTGTGGTCATTACGCTTGGGTGCCGTGGCTTTGCTACTCAGCTTTTCTGCAACGAGTGCCGAACCCGCTCAGCAAATCAACAGTGATGCTTGCATGAAGTGTCATAAGCGTAATGGTCAAATGTTAGGGCATCACGGCCAGGATGCCATGAAAATGACCTGTTCAAGTTGTCATGGTGAAAAGGGTGATCACCCTAAGAAACCGAATGATTTAGTGGTATTTGGATTAGAAGATGCGTCCGATACCGCCGCCCAGTTGAAAGTATGCCGAAAATGCCATACTCCCGCCAAGCTCAGTGCCCAAGAGTGGACGCATAATGTGCATGCACAAAAAGTGGCTTGTGCCGCTTGCCATAAATTACATAGCCCCACCGATCCTATGGCGGAGATGACGCCTAAGGTTCGCAGTGAGCTGTGCCGTAATTGCCATACAGGCCAGCAGGAGTAAGGTTATGGAAAATTCAAAAAGAAGATTTCTCAAAGGGACATGCGCCCTGTTAGCCGGTGCTTCGGGAGCGACCTTACTCGCGACTGTCAGTGCTTCGAACGAGGCGAAGGCCGAACCCAGTGTGAAGTATGCGCTGATCCACGATGAGACTAAGTGCATAGGTTGCAAGGCCTGTGAGGTCGCTTGCCGTGAAACCAACCAGGTGCCAGAGGGAGTTTCTCGGCTGAAGATAGAGCAAACTGGGCCCTACGGAGAATATCCTAACCAGTTTTATCACTTCAGTCGTAAGTCTTGCCAGCACTGTGAGGATGCGCCCTGTGTCAATGTTTGCCCGACTGGTGCCGCTTTTATCGATAAAGAGACGGGAATCGTGTCGGTGGATGCCTGGAAGTGTGTCGGCTGCCAGTATTGTATTGCGGCCTGCCCTTACAAAATTCGCTTTATCAATCCCGTTACCCACGCCGCGGATAAATGTGATTTTTGCCGTGAGACCAACCTTGCCCAAGGTAAACAGCCCGCCTGCGTCGCGGCTTGTCCGACTAAGGCATTGGTGTTTGGCAACTTAAAGGATCCCACTTCACTGGTGGTGCAAGTGCTGAAGGCGAACCCGACCCAAAGGGCTAAGGTCGACCTAGGAACGCGGCCAAAACTGTTCCGTATCGTGGCCAAATCAGGGGAGGTGGCAATATGAGCGCCCTACATTTTGATACGCTAGTGTGGCATTGGCCGATTGCGATTTACCTGTTTTTAGCAGGCGCATCGGCTGGCGCCATGTTCTTTGCGGTGTTACTCAAACATTTTGTGTTAAAGCATAACGCCTACCAGTCTGGCTTTGTGCAGGCGGCCTGTATTGTGGCGCCTGTGGCTGTGATGGCGGGTTTGGGCATCTTAGTCTTGGATTTAACTAAGCCCTTCGATTTTTGGAAGATCTTAGTCTTCTATAATCCTAAGTCAGTGATGTCGATGGGGGTGCTTATTCTACTGATTTACCAAGTCTTTATGTTTATGTGGATTGGCTTGTTATTCCGTAAACCTATCGATGCTTGGTGTGAGAATCGCTTCCCCATAGTGCTTAAGTTCACCGCTTGGTTGAGCCGTTTCGAGGCGACGATTACTGGTTTGTTGGTGATCTTCTCCCTTGCGCTTGGGGCCTATACCGGCTTTTTGCTGTCGGCCTTACCCGGCTATCCGATGTTGAAAAACCCCGTGTTGCCACTGCTGTTTTTGGCTTCGGGACTGTCATCGGGCGCCGCATCTTCTCTGCTGGGTGGCGTGTTGCTTAATGCGAATCCTAATGCCAAGGAAGTGCACTTTATCCACAAGGTTGAGATCCCACTGATTTTGGTGGAGATAGTGCTGATTTTCACCTTCTTTATGGGGCTGGTCTTGTCTGGAGGTCAGAGTAAGTTTGCCGCCTTCAATGCGATAGGTTACGGCTTCTGGGGATGGATCTTCTGGATTGGCATTGTCGGGCTGGGATTGTCTGGCCCATTGGCGATGAACCTGTTTATGACGGCCACTTCAAAACGTAAGTGGGTTTATGTTGCAGGCACAGCATGCTTAAGTCTCATTGGTGTGCTACTGCTGCGTAACTTTATTCTCTACACGGGGCAAATGACGGTCGTTTAATTGGGCACGGTTCGCCCAAGGTTATAGATAATAAGGAATTACGGTGAATGGCGAAGCGGTGTTTAAGGAATGCACCGTGAGCCAACCCCTTTAATGGACGCTGGCTGAGTGATTAAAGGAGTGTTGTCTTGTCGCGATTTGCTGTCACAGGGAGGTTATTGGGAAGGGAAGCCATATTTTTACATTTAGGTATTGTTTGCCCTGCCTCCACAAGGGCCTCGCCACCTTTATTCCTTAGGGGTGGCGTTTCTTGTTTGGGGGCAAAGCATGTTTATTCACCCGCGTTATTTATCCACTCGCTCATCACCACATGGGTTTTAATTTTAATGATGTCCGTGTGGGTATCGATATATTCACGAATTTCATGCAAGCGGCGCATCGACGGGGCGTGCACATACACCAGTAAATCCATATCGCCAGAGATACCGCGACAAGTGATCACCTCGGGGATAGCATGGAACACATGCACCACATCGGCGCAGCGCGGGCATTTATGCTGGATTTCGAAATAAGCCGATACTCCTTCCTTTTGCGATTCGCTCAGTAAAACCTGATAGCCGCGGATCACCCCAGTTTGCTCGAGTTTTTTGATCCGCTCGGCAACGGCGCTACGGGAAAGGTTCACCTGCTCGGCAATACTGGAGACACTCTGGCGAGCATCTTGGCGCAGGCTGTGGATTATGGCGGTATCAAACTTATCCAACTTGAGCTCCGATAAAAACGGGTTGTAAAAAAGCGCGAGGCACATCGCCAAGGCAAGCTAATATCAGTTAAGCACCTTGTGCTGGGGCTGTGCCGTCATTTTGCCGGAAATATGCATTTTTGCCGTCATTTTGCCGGTGTTTGCCACTAAGAACACTGAGATTGACGGCAGATTGCGGCGTAGAATCTCACTATACTGACGGCTTCAAAACCACTGAATTTTAACAGATGAACTCACATAGCGGAACTATAGGACGTTGGCAAGGCGCAGGCTTAATGGCCACCACTTTGCTGGGCACAGGGGTGTTTATTCTCCCGCAAATGACAATCGACAAAGCCCAAGCTGGCGCGCTTATCGCTTGGTCACTCCTGACCTTAGCCATTATTCCAGTGGCATTGATTTTTGGTCGACTGGCGAGCGTCTTTCCCCATGCTGCGGGTCCCGCTTATTTTGTGGAAAAGGCCTTTGGTCGAACCGCGGGCCGTACTATTGGGCTGATTTTTTTACTGGTGGTGCCCATGGGCGCACCGGCCGCGATTTTGATGACCTTCCAGTTTGTGAATGCACTCATTCCCCTCGATGGCTGGCCTAAGGTTGGCGCCGAGGTATTAGTGATTTTCGGCTTATTCCTACTCAATCTGCGTGGCATTCAAGTCTCGGCCAAACTGCAATTTGGCTTAACCCTTTGTATTGTTGCGATTGTGGTGCTGTTATTTGGGGCGAGCAGTGTGCAACCCGGGCACTTAACCTCATTAGCAAGCTATGGCACGCCAGAAATCCCCACCATTATGATTGCCGCAGGTATCGCCTTTTGGAGCTTCTTGGGGATTGAGGCCATGACTCACCTCGCCGATGATTTTCGCCGTCCACAGCAGGATATGATCCCTGCGATGATGATGGGCACTGTGCTGGTGGGCATTATTTATGTGGCCTGTACCTTGATTTTACTGTTAGTGCCGACCGATAAAAGCGTGGCCATGATCGGCGTGTTCGATGCGCTCTTGGGCGGCTATGGCGCACAAGTGATTGGTGTGCTGGGTATTGCCAGCGGTCTTGCCACGGTTAACGTGTATGCCGCCAGTGCCGCGCGTCTTATCTGGAGCTTTAGTAACGAAGGTATTTTGCCGCGCTGCTTTGCGGTAAAGAATCGTCACGGTGTACCTATCCGCGCTTTGGCGGCGTTACTCAGCGTGATGGCGAGTGTGATAGTGCTGACTCACACCACGGGCCAAGAGCTCGAACATTTGATTGCCTGGAGTAATGGAGTGTTCGTGGTGATCTACTTAATGGCGATGTTAGCCGCGGCAAAGTTATTGCCCCGCAGCAACTTACCCTTAGTGGTATTAGGTTGTGGCTTCTGTTTAGCCTTAGGGATCGCGCTTGGGGCAAGCATGGCCTATGTATTGGTATTGATTTTGTTCGTGGCGCCATTCCTGTGGTGGCAGAAGACGCATATCAGTCGCAAACAGAGCTTAGCGGTAAATAAAGTGTCCTAGTGGCCGAAGTGCTGAGCTATCACTGAATGACAGACCAGAACGCCAACCATAGCGCGTTCTGGTCTCTTGCCTTAAATCTTCTGATCCAGTTTAAAGTCGAGCTGCACCTGTTGATTCAGCTGTGGCACGGCCTTGCCCGAATCAAACTTAGGTTTGTATTTCCAGTTTTGCACCGCTGACAGCGCCGCCTTATCAAACACCCGCTTCGGATTGGCATCGAGCACGCGCACATTGCTAACAGTACCATCCGCCGTAATATCAAATCCCACGACCACATAACCTTCCTTGCCATTTTGTGCCGCATCAATGGGATAGCGAGGGGACACTTGCACCACAGGTAAGGCTTCGGCAGTCATTGCCGATTGGGTAAAGAGTGTGGTTTGGGTTGGCATTTCGGGGGTAAAAGTCTGAGTATTGAAGTCGACGAGCTGATTGCTCTCACCCTGAGCGGTAACGCGCTCCCTTGCCGGAATGGGTTTAGGTGGCTCAGGTTTACGGCTTTCCTTCGGCGGAATTGGCGTTCGCTCCGTCATCAAAATATTGATCTGCGGCGCATCGCTCGCTTGTCCGCTCAAGGGCTGCGGATTATGGATAAGTTGCGCCATAAACACGAACAAACCTAAGGTGATCAGTGCGCTAACAAGGATAATACCTGTGCGATTAACGAGTGCATTTTGGCCCATAGTGCTTCCTTACAATGGATGAACAAGATTTAATCTATATCACTCATTACTAAAATGTAGAAACATTTATTTACAAATAAGCATAATTGTTGAACGATTTTTCAGGGGCTGGAATGGCATAAAGCTCGAGCCCATCGCGTTATCGAGCGGATTTGTGGGGGATTGCTGTCTGTTTTAAAAGCCGTTTGAAGGCAGGCGAAAGTTGCAGACGCCATTGATATACGGCGATATCTTTGCAAGCGAGGCGAAGTTCTGTGTTCTATATTTTGATCATTCACGTCGAAGGAGAATAAATATGGATTCTGCTGCGCTACTGAGTCGAGTCGATGACTTACCCCGTTTACCTAAAGCCATCAGTGAACTGCTTGAAGTGGTTAACGATGATAATGCCACGGTCAAAAATATTGCGACTAAGGTGTCCCACGATCCCTTGATCAGCGCTAAGGTGCTGAGACTGGCCAATTGCGCCCACTATGGCCACAGCCGTGAGGTGGGCAGTATTGACGAAGCCGTAGTACGCCTTGGCATGCAGACGCTGCGGACGTTAGTCCTAGCGTCGGCGGTGATGGGGTCAGTGCCTAAATGCCAAGGGGTCGACCTCGCGCAGTTTTGGGGACAAACCTTTGAAATTGCACTCTATTGCCAAGAGATGGCCAAACGTTGTGGAGTGCAGCCCGATGAGGCCTTTACCTGCGGTATCCTTCACCGGATTGGTGACTTACTGATCGCGGCGATTTCCCCCGAAGATGCCGAGAAGATTACCGTAGCGGTGGCTCAGGGCAAAGATAAGCACATGTTTGAGCGTGAACTACTTGGCTATGACTCGCCCGATATTGGCGCTTTGTTGGCTAAAAACTGGAAATTCACCCCCGCGCTAGTACAGGGCATCCTTTATCAGGACCATCCCAAGGATTCGAACCCTTTCTCTAAATTGGCCGCCTTGCTGTGCCTCGCCTATAAAGTGCTGGAGGAGTGGGACAGCATAGACGATGACGATAAAACCAGTTGGTTATCGCAATTAGCGACTAAGAAGGGCTTAAAGATGGAAATGGGGGGATTGCGAGCCAAGTTAACTGAGCTTAGAGGCGCAGGATTCGAAATCGGTAAGGCGCTCGCCTAAGCCTGCTGGAACAGTCTGCGGCAATCTACGGCCTTGATTCAAAAGCATGAATGGCAGCACTGCGATTCATGCTTTTTTATGGGGTGCTTTTAGTGTGCCGCTTGGGTCGTTTCGATAGCCTGATTACGCATCTGGATCAGTTCACTGTGTTTGAGGTACAACAAATCGGCGGTGCGGCGAATGATTTGATCTTCGTACTGGGAGAGTTGTCCATCGGCATAGGCTAATTGCCACATAGCTAACAGCAATTGTTGTTTTTGCTCCAAGCTAAATTCGGCATTGATTGTATTGGTAAACTCAAATAACGAGGTGGCATTACCTTGGGCTTTTTTCGCTTCTTCAATCAGTTTATTGGCTTCCTGCGCTGGCATCGACAATGTCTCTGTCAGCAAGGTCGGCAGTAACGCCATTTCTTCCGCCGCGAGGGTTTCATCGGCAAATACCACTTCGAGCAACATACTCGCCGCCGCCAACTTGAGCTGGTGGGCTTTCTCCTCGGGGGAGATGGCCTGAGTGTGGGATTGAAGGAATCGTTTCAGCTTAGCAATCATAAAAGGGCACTGCTCTGGCAAGAAGGGATAACTAAATAGAGTGATTTACGGCGCTAAAGTTCACCCTAAGCGATGGGCTTAGGGTGAAAGCGAGGATTACAGCAGGGAATTTAGGCCCTTCATCAGGAGATCTGAGCTGCCTTCGGCGCCATTTGTCTCAAGGTAAGACTTGGCGATATTGATCATCGGCATGGCCAAATCTTTAGAAATACCCAATTTTTCAAAGGCATCTAACACCATAGCACTGCCTTGAAGGGAAGAGCCAATATTGCCAGCCTTAGATAGCAGGCCTGAAACGCCCGAGTTCGCGTCGAGTTTAGGCGCTGCGGCTAATAGGCTGTCTGCATTCGGAATGCTGGCGGCTAATTTGGTGTAATCATTCGAACCTAGGCTAGACTGGGCTAGGCCTAACAGGCTGCCTAAACCGCCTTCGGCTTGGTTTTGGCTTAAACCGAGTTGCGACATCACGCTACCGACTAACTCGTTAGATTGAGTCGCGGTGCCTGTGGCTACTTTTTCCGTTTTTGCTTGTGTTCCTGCGAGGTTATCTAACCAGCCTGCACTGGCGGGAGCCGCTAAAAGCGTGGCGCTGATCAGGATTGAGAGAGTGAGAGTGTGTTTCATGAGTGGCATCCTTTGAGGGTTTGCGCGCAATAAAGGGCCACAGTGTAACGGCTTTGCGACTTTTGTTGCAGTCCTTTTCTGTGATTTACGGTTCACTCAAGTGATTTGTGTTGTGCATTGGGGCGGGATTTTGGGTATCCTTAGCGGCAATTCACGGTGTTAATTTACTTCAATTATTTTGGAAAGGCGCATGTCACTATCCGCAATTTTGACCGAAGCTTATAACTTTTTCCGTAATCATCTCACTCAGCTTGCCATGCTGACAGTGCCATTGCTGTTAGTGCAGGTGGGGATCCAGCTGTGGCTAGGTACAGAGATGAGCAAAGTCGATCTGGAAAACCCGCAGTTTGGCGCGCCGCATATGATCGCCATGATGCTACTGCTGCTGATTTTTTCGGTGCTGATCGCCGCATTAACGCTGTTTTTAGAGCTGAGATCCCAAGGGCATAATCCCTCGACGGGAATGGTATTGAAGGCCAGCTTACCCTTTGTACCACCCCTGCTGCTGGCTGGCGTGTTTTCGGGACTGGCGATTTTAGCGCCTGTAATGCTATTTGCTGCGTTTGGCCCACTGTGGTTAGTCGGCCTCGTCATCAGTTTCTATCTATTTGCGCGACTCGCCTATGTGAACTTTATGGTGGTAGTTGAACGTTTAACACCACTGGAAGCCATTAAGGCAAGCTTTAGCTTTAGTGGTCCTATCGTACTGAAAACCATCGCCTTATTGATGCTTTATCTGCCGCTTTCTGTCGTGGGTGCTCAGCTCTCTGGCGCCGCTTCTCTGGGCGGTTTGCCTGTGCAAATGCTGGCGGATACCTTGATGGCATTTATCGGTCTATTCGTGAACTTAGCGCTGTTCCGCCTGTATATGGTGACTAAACAGCCCACCGCTGAATAACATCAACCGAGTACATTCGAGCTGAGGTAAGAATTTATGGGAACAGGGGCTGAGTTACTGGATAGCGAATTTATCCAAGGGTTTTCGGCCTCTCTCCTCGATGATTACCTCAACGCCAAAAACTATGTGCAGGATGTGCCTACTCAGTCACTGCTGCATATCCGCAGTTTTACCCACAGGCTGACCGAATTGCTCGGTCAGGATAAAGCCGTTTCCTTCACCAGTCCTAATCTCTATGACCGTATCGAGCTGTTAAACCAAAAGCGGCTGATCGATGTGAAGACGACCAGAGCCTTACATTGTCTGCGTGGCGATGGCAATCGTGGCGCCCACCCTGAAAAATACCATTTAACTCAAGAGCAGTTGCTCGCCTTGGCCCAAAAGGCCATCAAGGATGTGTTGGCCTTAATTGAGCACTTGTATCCTAAGGTGATTGGGCGAGCGGCTCCCGCTTATCGTTACCAAGCCAGTGACGCCGTAACTATCAAAGATCTCTGTTACCGCGCTGTGATGGAAGACGACCCTAAGGCACAATACCTTGTGGGGATCTCTTTTAAAACCAAAGCATTAATGCTTAAAGAGCAAGAGCTTGCCTTGGCTGACCAATCCTATGGTAATGAAGATGAAAATGGCCCAGCGGTAAAGGAAGTGGCACAAAAAGCCAGTGATACCTTTGCTAAAGCCGCCTATTGGTTTGCCCTTGCGGCGCCAAATCATTCCGATGCCCTCTATGAACATGGGGTTGGGCTTATCCATGGCTATCAAGGACAGGCCGATGCCATTCAGGGCGAAGCTGCAATTGCCAAGGCTGCTCAGGCGGGTGTCGTCAATGCAATGGCGTTACTCGGATATTTTTATCTGGTAGGCAGCGAATCATTTAAGCCGGATTTAGCGCAGGCGAAGCACTATTTACAGCTGGCGGCCGAGAGTGAACAGACCGAAGCCATGGCGAATTTAGGTGTGCTCTATTATCAGACCAAAGATCTGACTCAAGCCTATCATTTTATTAGTAAAGCGGCGCAAGCGGGTTATCCCCATGCCCAGTACCATTTAGCCTTAATGCTCGCCAACGGCGATGGTTGTCAGCGCGATCCTATCGTGAGTGAGTATTGGATGGCCGAAGCGGCCGAGCAAGGTCAGCTGGATGCCATGCTTACCCGCGCGCAGCACATGCTAAACGATGAAAGTGGTTTGGGTGGCGATGTGAGTCAGGCGGAGCGTTATCTACGTGAAGTAATTAAATACGGTCACAGCGTGCCAGCCATGATTGAATTGAGCATGGCACTCGCGGACGGTATTTTAGGGCGTATCGATGTGGTGGGCTCTGCGGCGCTGCTCAACCTGGCGCGCCGTCATGCTAATGCCAAAGAAGCCGAGATCATCGAGCCCCTATGGCAATCACTCGCATTGCAAGTTGATACTGTGCTGGAGATGACCCAAGATCCCGGCGAGATTCAAACCCTTAAGCGGGCAAAAACCTTACTCAATACTTAGTATTATTTCTCATCCTGTTGATGTTCAAAGGTGCGGCCGCGATATTGCTCTGCATGGGT
The DNA here is from genome assembly GCF_019457635.1 of Shewanella mangrovisoli. NCBI lineage: Bacteria > Pseudomonadati > Pseudomonadota > Gammaproteobacteria > Alteromonadales > Shewanellaceae > Shewanella > Shewanella mangrovisoli. The sequence goes on along the minus strand of NZ_CP080412.1, from coordinate 4,540,780 downwards.
TTCACGCACCACATTAGTGGAACGATAAAACTCAGTCTCTTGGCTTGCGGCTTCCTGCGCTTGTGCTTGGGCACGATTAAATTTACTCACTTGGCGCGCCACGTAAATGCGGCTAAATAACACTAAGCAACCGAGCGCAATGGCGCCAAATAAAAGCACAAAAGGCAATAAAAACAGTGATAAACAGATTAGGCTAACACTAACGGCCATGGCTAACCAAGCCCGTGCTCCTGAAATGCGTGGCTGAAATGGGCTCTGTTGAAATTGTTGATAGATCATAAGAACTCCTAATCAAAATGGGCGAGGCGTAAGGTCAATCATCTAAGGATTTGCCAACTTGGCGTCATCGAGAGGCCTCTTCCCAATGTTATGGAGAGTCAGTGTGCAATAAATAAACGGATTGGGTCACGTTAATTTGGGTTAATTTACGTTGTTTTACGTCTAGAAGCTTACATTGTTGTGTAATCTGAGGTGTCTGTGATCTTTTGGTTATCATTAGGTTTTTAATGATTTTATTGAAGTTATCTTTATGTTTTTGCTTAATTATTTATTAATTTGATGATAAGTGATTCTTTGTTTGTTGTGCAAGATGTGCGAAAATTTAACCGATATTTTGATTGGTTATGGCTAAATCTGTAAATTTATTACATTGAGTGATGACCATTCGTCCAATACCTTCCTTCAGTGCTGTGTAAATCGTAGAAACCAAAATGAACTCATATTCACTTAAACAAAAGATCCTGATTTCGGTCGTGATCGCCTTGTCCCTCGTGATCAGCTTGCTGTCTTGGCAAAGCTACTCCAGTCAAAAATCATTGTTATTGCAAAATAGCCTAGAGCAGGTGCAGCGCTTGGGTGAACAACAAGCCGAGCGCATTCAAGAATGGCTGGCTGGACGCCAAGATATCGTCGGCGCATTGGCCTCTAAGGTGGAAGATAACAGTTTAAGTGCATTGCAACAGGCGCAGGCCTCAGGGCGATTTCAGCTGACTTATTATGGTACCGAGACTGGGCAGATGTTGGACTCAGACCCAAGTATCGACCGTACAGGTTACGATCCGAGAACGCGTCCTTGGTATAAACAGGCGATGAATGAGCGCGGTTTAATCCTGACTAAACCCTATGTTGATGTGGCCTATAACGTGTTAGTGGTCACTATGGCGCAGGCCACTTCTCAAGGTGTGGTGGGTGGCGATCTCTCGATTGCGAGCCTAGTCGAGAGCGTGAATCGCATGACGCTCCCTGCCAATGGCTATGCGATCATGATGCACAAAGACGGCACTGTGATTGCTTACAAAGATGCCTCTAAGGCGATGAAACCTGTCGGCCAAATCGACAACGATCTGAATCATGACTTGCCGCAGCAGAGCCGCCAAGCGGGCGCCTTGCTGCCCATGTATTTTGAGAATGAGGGCCGCGACAAGTTAGTCTGGGGCGTCGATATTCCCAATACCGATTGGGAGTTGGTGATAGTGCTGGATAAGGAGACCCTAGAGGCACCTCTGACCGATCTTCTGCTGACGCAATTTGGACTTTCTGCCGTAGTGTTATTGCTGAGCGTATTGGCGATTTCGTGGTTGGTGAATCTACTATTAGGTCCACTAGGGCGCGTGTCTCAGGCGCTGGCACGCATTGCCGACGGCAATGGCGATTTAACTCAACGCATCGAGGTCGATACTCAGGATGAAGTAGGCGTGTTGGCCGATAGCTTTAACCGTTTTGTCGGCAGCCAGCATCAATTGATCAGCCATATTCGTCAGTTAGCCAGCGAGCTAGATGCGGATGCAGAGCGCAGCCTTAAAACCAACCATATTGCTGTGGCGGAGCTGCAACGTCAGCAGCAGGAAGTGGCCATGGTGGCAACTGCGGTGACCGAAATGGCGAGTGCGACTAATGAAATTGCCGCCAATGCGGAAAACACTGCGACAGCGGCGCAGCAGTCGGCCGCGAGTAGTTTCCAAGGCAAAGAGTTGGTTAATAAAACCCGCAGTTCGATCAACTCCTTGGCCGATGAAGTCGCTCAGGCAACAGACGTGATTGAGGATTTAAGTCGCCATGCTCAGTCGATTTCTAGCATTTTAGCTACAATTCAAGGGATTGCGGAACAGACTAACCTATTAGCGCTCAACGCAGCGATTGAAGCCGCCCGCGCGGGCGAACAGGGCCGCGGTTTTGCCGTGGTCGCCGATGAGGTGCGGGTATTGTCACGCCGGACTCAAGATTCGACCCAAGAAGTACATGCGACCATTGAAACCTTGCAACGCACCACAGCAAAAGCGGTGAGTTTGATGGAAAGCAGTCAAATGCTTGCGGGCAACAGCGTGGAAGATGCGAACGCCGCCGCGAAGGCGCTGGAAGAAATCACCCAAGCCGTGAATGTGATTTCGGATATGGCGGGGCAAATTGCCACTGCTGCTGAGGAACAAACGCAGGTTACGGGGGAAATCACCCAAAATACCGTGGCGATCAAGGACGTGACCGACGAAATCACTGAGGCCGCGAAGTCGGATCTGACTCAAGCCCAAGGATTAAAGGCGCGTGCGAACGATCTCAACGCCCAGGTCGCGACCTTTATTCTGTAAGTGTGTTGAGTTGAATCGGCCTAGGGTACGCTTGTACCCTAGGCTTTTTTTATGACTTTTATCCTAGGGTTGCATAAGCTTTTCAACACTTTGGCAGATGGTATCGCGCATCCATTTATGGCCTTGGTCTTCATCGTTGCGCTGATGCCAAAGCAGCACATAGGCCATAGGGATAAATTCAAAGGGTAGAGGCAACAGCCTCAGTGGATACAGCTTGCATGCGTGCAGTGCAAAGCTAGATGGTAAGGTAAAAATTAAATCACTGTGGGCACAGATGCTGGCCGCGCCATAAAAATCGGGCACAGTCGTGCTGATTTTGCGCCTGTGGCCAAGGTCGGCCAGAAAGTAATCCAGCGCCCACCAATCACTCCCTTCACAGCGCACCTGCACATGCGCCATATCCAAATACAAATTTAAATCCCACTGGGGCGAGGTGAGTGCGGTCATCAAAGGATGATCTTGGCGCACCAAACACACTTGCCTGTCGGTAAACAGGGTTTGGCAGCTAATGCCATCTGGGAGTCTGTCCGTTTGAGAGTCTGACAGTGGGTGTAGATCCCGCCCCGAGATCCCAAAGTCAATTTGTCCCTGCTGCAAATCGTGCATCGATTTCTCGGTCCACACATAGGAGTCGAGCTTCAGGTTCGGCGCAGTGCTTAATAATGGGCCGATAAAATAGGGAATTAAGGTTTCATAGGCGCTTTCAACCATGGCAAAGGAAAACTGCCTGTTACTGCTGGCTGGCGTAAACGTCGGCGGCTGCGTGAGTTGATATAAGTCCTGCAAAATATTCGGCAACTTGAGCCCAATATTGAGCGCATGTGCCGTGGGTTTAAGGCCATGGGCAGTGCGTTGGAACAGGGGATCATCTAAGGTTTCTCGCAGGCGATTCAAGCTCTTGCTCAACGCCGATTGGCTAATATGTAATCGACTCGCTGCGCGGGTGACACTCTGTTCTTCGAGCAAAACCTTCAATATCACCAGTAGGTTGAGATCGATTCTGGCTAAGTTGTCGAGATTCATAGATATTCCTCAGAGGAAATTCACTTTGGAAATTATACCATTTCTGTTCATACCTTGAGTTATTTAAAATAGCGCACATTGAAATACCTTTTACTGTTTAACCGAGATAAGTTTTATGCGGCGCAATCTGTTACCTATTCTGATGTCTTTGGTGCTACTCAGCCCATTGGCGATTGATATTTATCTACCTTCTATGCCAACCATGGCGGCAGAGTTCGCCGTGTCTGCCAGTGAAGTACAGTCCACATTAGTACTGTTTTTATTTGCTATGGGTGTGGGCCAAATTTTGATTGGTCCCTTAGCCGACCGTTACGGACGTCGACCCGTGGCACTCTTTGGTGTGTTGCTCTACGGCGCGAGTAGTTTACTTGCCGCCGCTGCGATTGAATTCCATTGGTTACAACTTGCCCGCGTGTTGCAAGGGTTAGCGGCCTGTTCAACCTCGATTGTGGTCTTTAGCGCGGTGCGTGACTGTTATTCGCCCAAGGAAGGCGCCCGTATCTACAGTTACTTAAATGGGGCTATCTGCGTGATCCCCGCACTGGCGCCCACCCTTGGCGGACTATTAGCCATGCAATTTGGCTGGCGTTCGACCTTTGTGTTTATGACCCTATACGCGATTTTGATGATGCTCTTGGTGGGCTATCGTTTACCCGAAACCCGTCCAGCCAATACGGTTAGCACAGGTCCTCTGTACCGCTGGAGTCGTTATAAACCTGTGCTGAGCAATACCCATTTCTTGTTCTATGCCTTTGCCTGTATGTCGGCGATGGCGGCGATTTTAAGTTATGTGTCTTACTCTCCCGTGTGGCTTATCGGCCATTTAGGCGTGTCAGAGTTAGCTTTCAGTGGGTTGTTTGGCTTGAATGCTTTGGTCAATATTGTGGCCTGTTTTGCCGCGCCAGTGGTGATCCGCAAGTTAGGCAACCGTCCAACTGCCATCCTTGCCTTAGTGCTACTGGTGCTCTCGGCGGTATTGATTATCGCAGCGCAAGCCTTTGGCCCAAGTGTGGGTATAGCTGCCGCCTTTGCCTTTATGCTGCCTATGATGTTGTTGTGTATTGGTTTTGCTTTCTTATTAGGCCCAGCGACCAGTATGGCGTTGTCTGCCTTTGGCGAGCGTGCAGGCACTGCAACGGCGATGTTAGGTTTTATTCAGATGAGTGGCGCGTCAGTCATAGCAGGCCTAGTGCAGCAAACTAACCTGACTGCACCCTATGCGGTGGCGTTAGTGATGGGCGTATTTTCTGTCGGATTACTCTCGATGATGGCATTAAGCCGCTTCGACCACTGGCACCAAGAGCAGTTAGCCGCCGAGCATTAATACGCCCTAAACGGCTAATCAAAGAAACACCCTTTGCCCGTAGCTTATTTGACCATAGCTACGGGCATTTTTTATCCATAATTCAAGCTGCTATACTGCAGGATAAACGTTTTATAGAGATTTTGTTTTGAGCCGCCACTATTGCCCTCATTGTCGTTATCCCCTTACAGCTTGCCTCTGTGCCAATGTGCAACCCATACAGCCGCAAACGCAGCTAGTGGTATTGCAACATCCCTCCGAAGTCGAGCATAAAAAGAATAGCGTTAAGGTATTAAGCCTAGTTATCCCAAACACCCAAGTGTATGTGGGCGAGACGGAAGCGGATTTTGCCTTATTGCGTGAACAATTGATGGATTGTGGGCGCCCTATCTATCTTGTGTATCCCTCTGAGCAGAGTGTGAGTGTCGAACAACAGAGGCTTAACACCGATTGTGTACTGTTGTTGATCGATGGCACCTGGCGAAAAGCCTTTAAAATCTTGCAACTCAATCCATGGTTGGCTCAATTGCCTGCGGTGCACTTGGCCGAAGGTTATGCCTCGAGATACAAGATCCGCAAATCGAGCCGCAGTGATAGTTTGTCAACCTTAGAAGCGAGTGCTTATATGCTAAAAGCCCTCGAGCCGGATTTAGATGTGTTGCCTTTACTGAATGCCTTCGATGCTATGGTGGAGCTGCGCATTCGGGCCATGCCAGCTCAGGTTAGGTTGCGTTATCAGAACGGAGAGTAAGTGATTTTAAATTCTTACGTTTTTGAGACCCCGTACGAATTAAAATAGTTAAAATCTTATTCAGATCACGCTAACGTAACGTAAAACAAGGTTTAATAATGAGGATTCATTTGCGCTGCAAATGATGAGATAGCTTTGCCAGCCAATTGCTTTGCAGGGGAGTGATTCCATACTTTATGGTGTGCTGGCAGGGCTATCGAGCCAATGATTCACCTTGAAACATCCACTCGATAAATCAATCAATTCTTACTGCATTGCAGCTCAACCTTAAGCGATACACCTTTCGGCTAAAAAGGCTTGGGTAAACTGCTCAACTGAACTGGGATAGCCAAACAAAAAGCCTTGCGCAAAACCTTGCCCCATATTGGTAATGATGTCTTTTTGCTGCTGCGTTTCAATGCCTTCTGCCACAAAATGAATGTCGAGAGCCTGTGCTAATTGCACTATGGCATGGCAAAGTTTTTGCCCGGAGGCATCATGTAAACGCAGGGCAAATTCAGCATCAATTTTCACGCTATCGATTGGTAAAGTGCCTAAACGACTCAGTGATGAGAGGCCTGTGCCAAAGTCATCAATCGCGATACCGACACCTAAGGCTTTAATGCGCTCAAGGGTCTGGCGAGCCAACTCGGGTTGACGTAACAATGCAGACTCGGTGATTTCTAAAATCAGTGCTTCAGCGGGCAGGGCGACCATTTCTAGGGCGCTAATTACTTGACCGACAAAATCCACATGCTCCAGCTGCAAGGGAGACACATTGACCGACACTTTAAAATCAGGCTGATAACTTGCGCGCCATATGGCCGCTTGTTTACAGGCTTGCTCAAGTGCCCATTGCCCAATGGTGATGATGAGCCCGGTTTCCTCGAGTAAAGGGACGAACTCGGCCGCTTCATAATGCTCACTTGGGGATTTTTGCCAGCGCAACAGCGCCTCGGCACCTATGGGCTTATTGGTGTGCAAATCCACAATCGCTTGATAGGCAAGATTGAACTGTTTGAGACTATGGGCATGCCTTAGATTATTGATAAGTTTTAATTTAAGCTCGGCGGCTTGGCTCATCGCTTTATCATAAAAGACTAAGTGTGGTTGGTTTTTCTTAGCGCTGTACATAGCGGTATCGGCTAAGCTAATCAGCTGTCCGGCTTGATCGCTGTGGGTTGGGAACAGCGCGATACCAATACTGGTACCGAGGAAGAACTTTTGCCCTTCGATTTCAAATGGACTGTCGAAAAGACTCAGTATTTGCTCGGCAAATAATTGAATTTCTTCCTTACAGCTGCATTCCTGTAGCACTAAGGTAAACTCATCGCCCCCCATACGGGCGATATCGGCCTTCTCAATGCAGCCCGCTTCTAAACGCGCGGCTACCAGTTGCAATACCCTGTCACCCATGGAATGACCAAAGCTGTCATTGATGTTCTTAAAACCATTGAGATCTAAAAACATTAGTGCGCCGAGGGCAGAAGGATCATCCCTCAGTTTCTCGAGGGCGCTATTGAGTATTTGCTTGAGATGATAACGGTTCGGCAGCCCTGTGAGTGTGTCGTACATGGCGCGGGTAGTGAGCTGCGTTTCGAGCAGCTTTTTGGTGCTGATATCGCTAAAAATATTCACATGATACAGGGCATTATCATCGGTCTCGATGCGGCGACTGCTCTGCCATGCGGGAAAGTGACTCCCGTCGGAGCGCTGTTTAAGTGTCTCGCCATGCCAAAATCCCCGAAGTTTCATGGCGGCTTGGCAATCGGTTTCTTGCCCTGACGGCAGGAGTTTGGCCTCTAAAAACTCAGGGGTTTTACCGATCAATTGTTCGGCGCTGTAACCACAGATACGGCACATTGCCTTGTTCACGGCCAAGATACGATTGTCAGCATCTGTGATATAAACGGCCTCAGCACTCTCTTCGAGCGTGGTCGCCATTATTTCCCGTGGGATATGGGCAAAGCCGTCGGAGATCGACGGTCGAACTTGAGTGCGACGATTGAGGGCTTGCAGCTCAACGAGCACCACGACCTGTTGCTGCAAATAACAAGGGTAGAGTCTTACCTTGGTTGGGAGTTCTTTACCCTGTTGGCTTAGGTGGAGCCAGCTAAATTCGACATGGTTCCCCGATGCCGCCTCAATAATCATTTCCCGAGCAAATTCAACGCTATTACGCCCGGAAGATTGGATCCTCGGTGAAAAGTCATAGGGCGTGGTATTCACTAAGGCATCGTATTCGGTGCCAAAGTAATCGAGGGTGGCGCTATTTGCGCTAATAAAACTAAAGCCTTGGATCAGGGCGAGGGGAGTCTGGTGCGGCTCGGCTTGCCAGCATGACAGCTTATCTTGCAATACAGGGTCATCTGTACTGAGTTTATTGAGCAAGTGTTGCCATCTGATCATTTAGGATACTCCCTTGTGACGCAAATTAAGGTCACATCCTACAGCCTAGGTACTTCGTTTATAACGAAATTAATTCAAATAGTACATCATTCCATTGAGGTTAAAAATAAACCTAATCGAGGTTTTGTTTAAATCACAACTAAAAACTGACAGTTTAAGATAGCTGATTTTCAGTGTTATACACGAAAATCCTCCTAACTCATCACTGCAAAATACGGTTTTATGCTATGTTTTGCCCTGAATGTTCAGTTTGCCGTGTCAATCAGCCGAGGAAGGACTCTAAGGAACATAGGATGCAAAAACTTATCCCCACCATCGCATTAAGTGTCGTTGTCGGCTTGGTATTGCCTACCGCGCAAGCGGCTGAACAGCCAAAGCCACGGCTGACCTTAGAGCAAAGGGCCGATAAGGCGCGCATCGATTCAGAAAGAATCGAGCAAGCGCAGCTGGAAAAGGCCCGCCGAGCCGCCCAAGAGACCTCGTCACGGGAAGAGAAAATCAGGCAACAGTCCAACCCGCAAGATTGGGAAGCCCAGCAAAAGCTCAAGGCACAAAAGCAGTTCGATGAACGGGAAAGCCGCGAGCAAAAATATCTGCAAGAAGCCAAGGAAGCGGCCGCCAAAGAGCGTAAAATCCCCAAACCTTAATCTTTTTAGTTAAAGGCAATATCCGTCGTTTGCCTTACGATGTCTCTAGGAACCGTCGTTGAACATCTGTCCCCTTTGCCACAGTGCCGATTTAGTGGCCTACCACCAAGATAAACGCCGTCGTTACCAACAGTGCCTGCAGTGTGCCTTGGTGAGTGTACCTGCCGAATTTTATCTAAGCCCTGAAGCCGAAAAGGCCGAATACGATAAGCACGAAAATCACCCGCAGGATCTCGGTTATCAGCAGTTTCTAGACAGAACCCTCGCCCCTTTGTTGGCGCGCTTTTCCCCTTCGGCTGCAGGGCTCGATTTTGGCTGTGGCGAGGGCAAAGCATTAAGTCTGCTGGCGAAAACGCGGGGTTATCGGGTTGAGAACTATGATCTCTATTACGCTAATCACCCCGAGTTACTCACGCGGCAATATGATTTCATTACCTTGACAGAGGTCATTGAGCATGTGAGTGATGCCGATGCTTTACTGACCTTATTAAACACTTTACTCAAACCCAAAGGCATTTTAGCCGTGATGACCAAGCGAGTGCTCAACCCCACGGCATTTAGCACTTGGCATTATAAAAATGATCCCACCCATATTAACTTTTACTCCGAAGCCACCTTTCAATGGCTCGCCGAGCATTACGGCTGGCAATTGGAAATCATCGACAAAGACGTCGTGTTTTTGCATCAAGCTAATTAACCTGAACTCAGGTTAATTAATGCGCTTGAGGCTTTTGCTGCCGCAGATAAGTTGGGATCTGTAAGTTTTCCAAATCAAACTTGGATGGCGCGGGGTCGGCGATTGATATCGCCTGACGCTTAATAAAATCATGCACATTGATATAGTTGTCATTAACTGCTTGGATAGGATCTTGAATTTCCGGCTGCGCAAATCCAATCCCCGTTGCTATCACCATGATTTCGAGCTCCGATTCGAGCTCAGGGTCGATAGTGAGCCCAATAATCACTAGGGCATCCCGCGGTAATTGCTCGTGTACAGTTGCGCCGATTTGGTTGTATTGACTGAGCTCTATCGTGTCTTTTGCGACAACGCTGACAATTGCCGCTTGCGCTTGATTGAGTTCGATATTATCGAGCAAGGGATGTTGCATGGCGCGTTTTACCGCCGAGATAAGATCCTCATCGCCCTGAAGGCAACTTACGCCCATTGCGGCGCGACCTTGGCGGCTGATGACGGAAATAAAGTCATTTAAATCAATATTGATAAGCCCAGCTTGGCTGATGGTATTAGCAAGTCCCAATAACACATCCTGTAAAATTTTATTACTCTCTTTGAAGGCATTGAGCAGGGTCACTTTGGCCCCAAGCACCTCGGCAAGCTTATCGTTGGGGAGAACGATAACGGCATTGGCGCTCTCCAATAATTCTTGCAGTCCGGCTTCGGCATTGGCCTTTCTGTGCTGGCCTTCAAAGCTAAAAGGCATGGTCACAACGGCGATAACGGGTTTGGTTAACTCTCGAGCGAGCTTTGCCACCTGTGGTAGCGCGCCCGTACCTGTACCACCGCCTAATCCCGCGGTGAGAAACACTATATCGCTATGCTGCATTTGTTCAGTTAATGCCTGTGCCGATTCAATCGCTGCCGCGCAGCCAACATCGGGCTTAGCGCCTGCACCTAAGCCTTTCGTCGTTTGTGGACCAATTTGAATGCGGTAATGGCTGCTAGTGGCGGCCATGGCTTGTGCATCGGTATTGACAGAAATTAATTCTACGCTGGATGGCAGATTGACTTGGCTGAGTTGATTAATGGTATTACAACCACAACCTCCGACGCCGAATACCGTTAATTTAGGTGTGGCGCCAGTTGCGGTTTCATGAATAAGTTCAAACATAGCGACTCTCGCAGTTAGCAATGATTAAGCAAGACTAACCTTGAGTTGCGACTCAGCTTGTCGCATCAATGCGATAAACGGTTTAACGGTATTTCGCCGCCATTTTTTGGCTGAGTGCGGCAAAGTGCTCCCGCAGTTTTACCGGTGCCAGTACCTCGGCGGTATCGGCCATTTCCCATAATGCTGCGCGCAGTTTTGGGGTATCAGTGACTTCTGCTACTACATAAAAGCGGCCATCTTCACGTAATTGCATGGTCTGGTTATCACTAAACTTGGCTTCGCGCATGATAAAGCTCGCCTTATCGGAGAGCAGCAGTTCGAGACGCATCTTCTCGCCACGCGAGCCCTGTGCGGTTTTATTGATATCAAAATCGGCACTCTTAACCGCCGCGCTGGGCAATAGCTGCGCGTTACGCAGTAAGACTATCGGTTTGTGGTGGCGGCGCTTATCAAAGCTGCCAATGGTAAAAGCGAGTAGCGCCACCCCATCACGAATTAAAATTCCTTGTGGATTAATGGGGTTGTAATGCAGCCAATGCATTTTGCCATTGATCCATTTTTTGATATCGCAGCGAATTTGTTTCTTATCCAAAATAGCTTGCTGTATGACTTCTAAAGATTGAGGTTGGTGCTGGGGTAGGATAAAGGGGTAAGGCTCGGGAAGTTGTGCGACTCTGCACGCCCAATAGAGCCAAGGATTTTCTGGATCGCTAGCCAGCACCTGATCTGCCCTGTCGAAGTAGGGCTGTAGTTGTTGCAAGCTTTGTGGTGGCATCAACTGACTGGCACTGCGCTTTAAAGTGGTTAAAGCCAGCGCCATATGTTGGTCCATTAGCTCTAGGTTCAACCCGCGCCAGCAGGACTCAATCGACCAACCATAGGGCTTGTTTCTATCATCGAGGCGTAAGCCAAAGGTGCCCATTTCATACATGGCCTTTAAATCCCTTTGCACTGAACGCTTACTGATATCCTGCGTGCGGTTTGCCAGCCGCTCGACTAATTCGTTTACCGAGATTTTACGTGGCGCCCGCGGGATTAAACTCAGTAGTGTCACTTGGCGTTGAAAGTTAGGCTGCATAGTGGATTTTTCGATATTTAGCGGAATAACAGCATATTAATCAAAGGCTGCGACAAAAGCTGTCGCAGGTTTCGAATGGTGTGTGAAAATCTCTCAAAATCCCGGCTGACTCACCTTGTGCGAGTAATCGCTTTGCCTCGTCTTTTGATTTCAGAAGGCCATCAACAATGGGTTTCGGCATGTTTTGCAAGCTGCGTGATTTACACTGAGTACACTAAAACATCCTTGCGCAATGTCTCCTTACTATTAAATCTATTAACAATTTCTCAATGTCCGTGTAGTTTAGATAGCTTATAAAAACAACAATAGGTTATCGCTATGACTGTATCCTCGGTATCGCGCGCTTTATCAACATCCTCTGTAGCCACATCCTTTGCACCTTATGTGAGTTCATTCGGTGTGAATACATCAAGATTCACCAAGAGCTTAATCGCCTCTGCTCTAACTTTGAGCTTGCTGGGGGCAGGGTTAAGTTCTGCCAATGCGGCGCAGCCCGATGCGGCCAAGTTGGCGGCGGGTGTGGAGCAAAAAGTGATCGACTGGCGCCGTGATTTGCACCAACATCCTGAGTTATCTAACCGTGAGTTTCGCACTAGCAAGATTATCGAAAAGCATCTGAAATCCCTCGGATTAGAAGTGCAAACGGGCATCGCTCATACCGGGGTTGTTGCTATCTTGAAAGGCGGAAAGTTAAAGGGCGGTAAACCCGGTCCCTTGATTGCGATTCGTGCCGATATGGATGCGTTGCCAGTGACCGAAGTCGTCGATGTGCCCTTTGCCTCCAAAGCGACGGATACCTATCGCGGTAAAACCGTTGGGGTGATGCATGCCTGCGGCCATGATACCCATGTGGCTATGTTAATGGGCGTGGCCGAGAACTTAGTGAAAGTGAAAGATAGCCTTGCCGGCGATGTGATGTTTATCTTCCAGCCCGCCGAAGAAGGTGCGCCCGATGGCGAAGAGGGCGGTGCGGAATTAATGCTAAAACAAGGGCTGTTTGCCAAGCGTAAACCCGACCAAGTGTTTGGCATGCATGTGACTTCGAGTATGCCAAGCGGCATGATTGGGGTGCGTAGCGGCCCAGCCATGGCGAGTGAAGATTCCTTTACGATCAAAGTGAAAGGCCGCCAAACCCATGGTTCGCGCCCTTGGAATGGCGTCGACCCTATCGTCGCCGCGGCGCAAATTATTACCAATGTGCAAACTATTGTCAGTCGTCAGGTGGATATTACCAAAGCGCCGGCTGTAGTGAGTTTTGGCGCGATAAATGGCGGTATTCGCTCGAATATTATTCCCGATGAAGTGGAACTGATTGGCACCATCCGCACCTTTGACCAACCTATGCGTGCCGATATTAAGGTGCGCTTGGCCGAAATCGCCGAGTTATCGGCAAAGACCTTAGGCGCGACAGCGACAACCGAAATCCATCAAGGTTATCCCGTGGTGGTGAATAATCCTGAATTGGTCGCCAGTATGCGCCCCGTGCTTGCTAGCGTGGTCGGCGATAAGATGCTGATTGAGCCGGGATTAATCACAGGTGCCGAGGACTTTTCCTTCTATGCTTTGGAGTCTCCTGGGATGTTTTTCTTCCTTGGGGTGACGCCGAAGGGCACTGATCCTGAAACGGCGGCCAGTAACCATTCTCCCGCATTTTATGTGGATGAAAGTGCACTCAAAGTTGGGGTAGAAGCCATGACCAAGGTTGCACTTACGGCACTTAAGGCGCAATAAATCGCTTAAGCCTTATTCCGTCACCTTTTCGGTATAACTTGAGCTTACAAAAAATCGGCGTGGGAAGGCCTTCCCACGCTTGATTTGCTAGGCAATTTGCCTTCATATGTGGATTTTTACAGCAAGGAGCGAACAAGATGAAGCGCACGCTATCGGCGCTGGTGTTGGCGATGGGACTCTTTAATCCCTTAAGCCAAGCACAGGCCACAACGGCAGAAGACATCAAGAGTTTTACGCTAGCCAACGGCATGAAAATCATGGTGCTAGAGGACTCTTCTATTCCCAATGCCAACATGTATCTGTTTTGGAAAGTCGGTTCCCGCAACGAAGTCCCGGGGATTACCGGTATCTCACACTTTTTCGAACATATGATGTTTAACGGCTCGAAAAAATACGGCCCAAAGATGTTCGACCGTACCATGGAAGCCGCAGGTGGGGCTAACAATGCCTACACCACAGAGGATATGACGGTCTACACCGACTGGTTCCCAGCTAATGCGCTAGAAACCATGTTTGACCTCGAGGCCGACCGTATCGCCAACTTAGATATCAATCCCGATATGGTGGAAAGCGAGCGTGGCGTAGTGCAGTCGGAGCGTTCGACTGGGCTTGAAAACTCCAACTGGAATACCCTCGAAGGCGAAGTTAAAGGCGTGGCCTTTTTAGCCCATCCTTACTCTTGGTCTGTGATTGGCCATGAGTCGGATATTGCCGCTTGGACCTTAGAAGATTTAGTGCAATACCATAAAACCTACTATGCGCCGAACAATGCGGTTGTGGTGATTGCCGGTGATGTAAAGCTGGCCCAAGTTAAGGCATTGGCGGATAAGTATTTTGCGCCCATTCCTGCGCAAACACCGCCAAAGGCTGTGCGTACCGTCGAGCCTTTACAAAAGGGTGAGCGTCGTACCTTCGTCCAAAAAGCCTCGGTCAGTACACCTAACGTGATGTTGGCGTACCATGTGCCAGCGGCGACCCATGCCGATTATTATGCCTTGGATCTGCTTAGCTCTATCCTAAGCCAAGGTAATAGCTCGCGTTTATATCAAGCACTGGTGGATAAACAAGTCGCGCTCGAAGCCGAGACCTATATGCCGATGTCGGTCGATCCTAACCTGTTCTATGTGATGGGCGTCGCCACGCCTGAAGTGAATGCTAACACCTTAGAGCGCGCGCTGATCGAACAAATCAATAGCATCGTGACCAATGGTGTGACCCAGCAAGAGCTAGATAAAGTCAAAAATATCAAATTGATGGACTTTTATCGTGCGATGGAAACCATCAATGGTAAGGCTAACACCATAGGCACCTATGAAATGTATTTTGGCAGCTACGATAAATTATTTAATGCGCCAGAGGCCTATAACAAGGTAACGCCTGCGGATATCCAACGTGTTGCCCAAACCTATTTACGCAAATCGAATCGCACTGTTGCGGTGCTGGCGGCAAACGAGGAGTCGGATCAATGAAACTCTCCTTTGTAAAATCATCCTTTATAACATCATCTCTGCAGCCGACTAAGTTAATGGTCGCATTAGCCCTAGGCACTAGCTTAGCCTTATCCGGCTGCGCCTCCACCACGGCACCTAAACGCGTAGATACTGGCAGCTTTGCCATGCCAAGTTACGACAAGTTAGTGCTAGATAACGGCCTGACGGTGTATTTAATGCCGCAGCGCGAAGTGCCGTTGATCACCCTAAACGCGGTCGTGCGTGCCGGGGCGGTTAACGACACTACAGCGGGTATTGCCCAAATGACCGCCGAAGGTTTACTCCTTGGCGCGGCGGGTAAGTCCAAGGCTGAGATTGAGCAGCAAGTGGATTTTCTCGGCGCTAGTTTAGGGGCCGAAGCCGACAAAGAAGGTAGCTATCTGGCCGCCGATTTTATGGCGAAAGATACCGATGTGATGCTCGGCCTATTCAGCGCCGCGCTATTAAGCCCCGACTTTGATTCGGCCGAGTTCGATAAGCTTAAGCAGCGCGCCATTGCGGGGTTGCAGCAGGATAAAGAAAGCCCGCGCGCCGTGATTGGTCGCTACTTCGATAAACTGGTGTTCGGCGCTCATCCTTACGGTAATGCCTCATCGGGTAATCGTGAGTCACTTGAGCAAGTCACAGTGTCGCAGCTGCGCGCCTTCCATAAGAGCTACTATCAACCCGCCAATACCGCATTAACTGTAGTGGGGGATTTTGATGTGGCGGCGATGAAAGCCAAGCTAACCCAGACTTTTGGTCAGTGGAAAGGCAGCGAAAAACTCGTTCAGCCCGTCTTAAACCAAGGTTTACCTAAGTTAACCCAGGCCAAAGTGCTGCTGGTGGATAAGCCAGATGCGATGGAAACCACCTTTGTTATCGGTGGTTTAGGCATTAGCCGTGATAACCCTGACTATGTGGGGCTAACGGTAGTGAACACCATTTTAGGTGGCCGCTTTACCTCTTGGCTGAACGATGAACTGCGGGTGAATGCGGGGCTAACCTATGGCGCGCGCTCCGGTTTTAGTCCTTATACCGACGCAGGTGTGTTTACCATTAGCACCTTCACTAAGACGGAAACCACTCAAGAAGCGATTGATTTAGCGCTGAAAACCTATGCTCGTTTATGGGAGAAAGGCGTCGACCAAGCGACTCTGGATTCGGCTAAGGCCTATGTTAAAGGTCAGTTCCCGCCTAAGTTTGAAACCTCGGGCCAATTGGCTGGACTCTTATCTGGCATGTATCTCTACGGCTTCGATGATAAGTTTATCAACGAGTTCCAAGCAAAAGTGGACGGCTTAACCTTAGAAGAAACCCAAAGGTTAGTGAAAACTTACTTCCCGCAAAAGGACTTACAGTTTGTGCTGATCGGCAACGCCAGCAAGATAGCGCCTATCGCGGCCAAGTATGGCCAAGTGCAAACCGTTGATATTAATGCTGTGGGTTTTGGTCAATAATCACTGGCGTTAGTGTATTTCGCCCAATAAAAAGGTCTGCATAGTGCAGACCTTTTGTTTTTCTGTTCTAGGTGTTATTGCGCACCGGGCTTAGCGTAATGAGTCATCCAATCCTTCACTTGGTTATACCAATAGATGGAGTTGTTTGGCTTCATTATCCAATGGTTTTCATCGGGGAAATAAATCATCCGCGATTCGACATTACGGGTTTGCAGGGTACGGAACAGCTCAAAACCTTGGCCGACGGGTACACGGTAATCGAGTTGCCCATGGCTGACTAAGGTTGGGGTATTAAAGTTGGCGGCAAAGTAATGGGGCGAAATGGCTTTATACAGCTCAGGATTATCCCAGTAGTTACCAAAGCGGGTGCTGTGGACGGCAAAGTCCGCCGACATTTGTGAGTACATGTCGTACACCGCCGCGTGGATCAGCAGCGCCTTAAAGGGATGAGGCTGGCCTAAAATAATCGAGGTTAAGTAGCCACCATAGCTGGCGCCGCCGGCAACCATACGCTCGCTATCGATCCAACTTTGTTGCTTAAACCAGTCTGCGGCTTTGAGCACGTCTTCGAGGGATTTGTTTTTCCAATCCGGGTTAATGGCGTCGGCAAACTCTTGTCCGAAGCCGCTAGAGCCGTGGAAGTTTGGCCAGGCGGTGACATAACCCCAAGAGGCAAAGGTTTGCGCATTCCAGCGGAAGTGGAAACCATCGCTAATGGCGTTATGTGGGCCGCCGTGGATCAGCATAAACAGTGGGTACTTTTTGCTGCGATCGAACCCAGGTGGATAGTGCACCCACATTTGAATGTCTTGGCCCTGATAACCTTTGTAGGTGACCGACTCATAGCTGCCTAAGTCGACATCCTTTAAAATCTCGTCATTAAACTGCTCTAAACGCTCGGTTTTACCATTGCGAGGGTTGATGCTGACTAAACGCGCGGGATACAAAAAGCTCTGATTGGTCGCAATCAACTGGCCATCTTTAGCGATAGCAGGTTGGCTATAGTCGGTCGCTTGGGTGATGGCCTTGGTCTTACCGCTCTTGGCATCGATATGATAAATACGGTTTGTCGCCGCATCATCAATGCTGGCATAGAAGCCCTTGCTATCGGGTGTCCATTCAAATTGAGACACAGAGCGATCCCAATCCGCAGTGAGCGTGGTGAGTTTGCGATTGCTCACATCCAGCAGCATCAACCTTGCGGTATCGGCATAAAATCCGGGGATTTTTTGACGAGTAAAGGCGAGGGTTTTACCGTTAGGGCTAAATGTTGGGTTTAGATCCGGCGCTGGGTTATCTGGAGTGATGTTGTCGGCTTTGCTGCCGCCAATGGTGGCGAGGAACAAGTCTAACTTAGGGTCGACGCGATTATCCGAACCATAGGCGCTGAAGGCGATTAAGCGTTCATCGGGGGAAATATCGTAACTTGAACTGCTTTGGCTTGAGCGTGGCAGTTCATGGCCTAAAGGCTGAGTCACGGCTTCAACCGCGCCGCCTATGGCTGGGATCCTAAACACATGGGCCTGACGGCGTTCGTCTAACCAATGATCGAACTGCGAATAGGGCAGCGCATTCCACTGGCGGGCGGAGACTTTATTGTCTTTATCTGTCTTGAGCTGGGCCTTCATTTGCTCCCAGTTCTGCTCAGGGAAGATATTGCTGATAAAATACAAATGCTTGCCAACCCACTTGATGCCATTGACGCCAGTGGGAATGTCCGTGAGTTTGCTAGCTTCACCCGGGCCGTCCATAGGTAAAAGGTAAATTTGGCCAGCGTCATCATCGTTACGTTCGCTGATAAAGGCTAAGGTTTTGCCGTCTGGCGAGAACACTGGCTCGCTGACTTTTAAGCCTTTGGCGGTAATCGCACGGCTCTGTTTACCTTCACCGTCGAAGCGCCACAGTTGGGTTGAGCCCTTGTCTTCCTTCAGGTCATATTCAGTCACAGGCGCAATAATGTGCTCGCCCGTGGAGGACACCACTGGGCTACCTATGCGTTTGAGTTGCCAAAGTAATTCGACTGAGAGTGGTTTGCTGGCTTCTGCAAATGCCGTGCTGAGGGGCATAAGCAGACTCAGCAGTATAATTCCTGCCTTCTTCACTAGATGTCTCCTTATCATTCAGAGTGTTATCGTTATATTTCCCATTAAACCCCAAAGTATAAAAACCGAGCATGAAATCAAGCTGAGTCTGTGAAGGTTGAGGCGGACTTTTATGTAAGTAACTGTAACCACTGGGCGCATTTTGATGACGAGGTAGGTTGGTCATGGCGCAAACTGTCGTGGTGTATTTGTGGCTAAGGTGTTTTAACGCTAATGTATTGGAAGATTGAAATAGGACTCGAATATGGCGTTAATCATCCCACAAAGACTGAGCAAGCTATTGGTCAAAAATGTATTGATACTCGCCTTGGGCAGCTTGGCTCTCTTTCCTGCGCAAGCCGCTAAGATCAGTTTTAAAGCCTTTTGTCCGCAAATGGTGGGGCAGTGGCAGGGCAATGCAGCTAAGGTGGGGGAGATCCCTAAGCAAGTTATCGTCAACGGCTTTTGCTCCCATGATCAGCGCCAGTTGATCCTTTCCGTGAGTGTCGGTACGCGCGCTCCCTACAGCGAGACATGGTGGTTTCGGGAGCAAGGCGAGCAAGTGCTGTTAACCTATTACGACGGTGTCTCGCAGGAAAAGCAGCAATTCTTTAGTTTATATCAACAAAATGGCGATTATTCCCTGCTGGGTGAGGGAGTCGTGAATGCGCGCGCCGCCTTAATCCAACTGTTATTCGAAGCTAAATCGCCCCAAGGCGCATGGCAGTGGACGCAAAATATCCAATATTTAGATGATGATATCGATCGCTATCAGCTCTTTCGCGGGATAGAGATGGCGCCTGTCGCGCCATCTTATTAAGCATACTTATTGACACCCGAATGGGCAGTTTTGAGTATGTTGTACGACTTAATCGTAAATGTTCGGCTCGAAACTTACGCAACTCACTTCGGGACAGAAGGACGCTAAATATAGAAGGGCTAATAACACTAAATGATTTATTGCTTGGTCATTTAATGCAAAGCTCATATTGAAGGGCGAGCCATGGTATTTGCTCACCGACACGCAGCAAGTCCATCCGTGGATGCTCGACCGCCCCATCCATGGGGCGGACGGTCGTGTCGCGAATCACCATGGCTCACCTTTTTAGCATTAGCTTAACCGGTAGATTTAAAAGCCTACACAGCATGCTTTGGGACATTTTCGAGTTAAAGCCTTAACTCGAAAATGTCTGTTTTGGATAAAAATATCTATGGAGATAACGTTGAGCGCAGGGGCGCGTTGTAAGTTGCGCATGTGCGATAAACTTCGCGCAGCGATTCGCTAAATGCGCGACTTACAATGCGTCCAGCAAACGAAGTTTGCGAGCCTGACGCGACTTGTTAAGTATTTGATGGTTTGAGAAGCAAAAGAAAACGTTCTTGAACCAGCAACTACTTGCGATTAATAAAAAGTAACCCGCTCAAGATTACTGCATTTTCCCTTATTGGCAATAGTTCAAAAAAAACGCGGACTTTGCGCCGCAGCATACTTTTAGAAACTACCTGCCATTGTATTTCACTGAAACCTCAGCAGATAAAAAACCCAACAGACTTGTTCAGTGCTGTGGTGGGTAGTGTGCCGAACTTTCTGTGAACGCATAACGATTTCATTTGGAACACAGACTTGGAAGAGCAAAAGGGCTTAATTACAAACTTTCCAAGTGAGACCCTTGCTTAGCGTAAACACAGCTCAAAAAGTACCAAGGCCAACACGGTTACGAAAACACTAAAACAAGTTCGAATATTTAACGCTTTGCTAATTGGCTGCCGCAGCGGAGCGTAGGCAGTCCAGTGGAGGCCACGCTTTTTGTGGCCGGAACGAAATTAAGCAACTTGTTATAAGCCGCCTACTCAATATTAACAACTTGGTATTTTGCCCCAAAACCATTGTTTTTATCTAGTTCTCGAAGTGTTATTACAGCACCATTTAGATCCTGTTTTAACAGAGCATGACGACCATAAATTACTTTAAATGAAGCGTTAGGTTCAGTGCCAACAATGACTTTTTTAACTTTCGCATTAAACAAATAGAAAGTTGACCACGTCGAGCAATCAGTTTCACCAAAGCATAGTTTTCCAGATTCCTTTTCAGTATCTAAAAGGAACTCTAGATCAGCCTGCACTTTGATTTCGTTTGCTGCGAATACAAAGCAAGGTAAAAGCAAAAAAGTGAAGATTAATAAGTTTTTCATAAAGGCTTATAACATTTTATTAGTGCGCATGCGCGTTTACCTCGTTGGACCAGTGAAAACGCGCACGGTTAACTATCTGTATGCAAAGAACTTATCAGCTTTCTGCCAAATACACCATCTGGAAAAACGCGCATGCGCGTTTTCCAAACCTATTAACTAAAAGTCTGCTTCTATAGTCACCTGATTTTATAGAGTTTTATCCTTTGCAGATGGAGTTAATGCGCACTGATATTGTCTGAAAATCATACCAAAACACCTAAATTTAAATACGACTGTATACCCACACATTGTTAGCCAATTTCTGGTAAGGCCAAACATAGGCAGATAGATAAGAATTTGTATGACAGCAGGAGTGGGAATTTTCGGTTGAGATAACGAGCCTAAACAAAGAATGGGGCAATATCTTTTAGCCAGATGAACAGTTCAATGGTCGTAAAGATTGTCATTGTTGCAACTGTGACCGTTGGCGGCATGGCCGCTCTTTCACATCCATGTGAACGCGGCATTTACACTTCCGTGTGCTGCAGATGCCGCCGTCGAGCCCTTAGGGATGAGTTTATGGCGTGTCACAGGGGAAACAATGACAATTCATCCAACATACCTGACGACAAAATTACTGGCTTTCAGCCCGAATTGAGTTAAAGCAATCTTTCGGAGTTGATGACTTAGTAATTGGAAAATTGGCTGGTTCAGCCCAGCCAATTCAAATCAGTATTCCTACCTATTAAATAGCGCCTTCAAACCCGAGCTGACGCCAGGCTTCGTAGCTGATAATCGCCACAGCATTGGAGAGGTTGAGGCTGCGACTGGTGGCCGCCATGGGAATACGTAATCGCTGCTCGGTTGGAATTGACTCGATAATCGACATAGGCAGCCCACGGGTTTCTGGGCCAAACAACAGCACGTCATCCTTGGCAAAACTGAGTTCAGTATGGGGGCGGCTGCCCTTAGTGGTACAGGCCATAATGCGTTTGCCTGCCATGGCTTCGAGGAAGGCATCGAAGTTTTTATGGCGAGTCACATTGGTTAAATCGGCATAGTCTAGGCCCGCGCGGCGCAGTTTTTTCTCTTCAAAATCAAACCCAAGCGGCTCAATTAGATGCAGTTGGCTGCCGTTGTTTGCGCAAAGGCGAATGATATTACCCGTGTTGGGTGCGATTTCTGGCTCATAGAGTGCGATATGGAACATGCTTGCCCGCCTATAAAAAATGACGCCCGATTATACGGCAAACAAGCCTTAAGCACAGCTCTGTGTGCGCATATCTACAGCGGCATAAACGCTAGTCCATTTTCTTTTCTCCCTATTCACCTTATCTCAGCACTTGCCTGTTTTATTCTCTCAAAGTAATATATCTCAATATCAAGATACTTTTTGAGAAGTCATTATGTCGTTTGTGATTGCGTTACTCGCCCCGGTGTTTTGGGGGACCACCTATGCACTGGTGAGTCTTTACTTACAGGATATGTCGCCTTACTGGGTGGCGGTTTGGCGCGCGCTGCCTGCCGGTATATTACTGCTGATGCTGCGGCCACGTTTGCCGACGCTGGCATGGTCTAAATTAAGCTTGCTGGCGTTTTGTAATATTGGCGCCTTCTTTGCGCTGCTGTTTATTGGCGCCTATCGGCTACCGGGTGCCGTCGCGGGCACGCTGGGGGCGACATTGCCATTAATCTTTTTGATCCTTGCTTGGCTGATCGATAAAATGCGCCCGGGGATGAAGTGGCTACTGCTCGGCTTAATGGGCCTCGGTGGCGTGATTTTATTGCTTAATCCCTCGGCGGATCTCGACCCGATTGGTGTCCTATGTATGCTGAGCGCAACGACTCTGATAGCCTTTTCTTCCCGCTGGATGCAGCGCTGGGATGTGGGCGACTTTTTAGTGCTTACCGCTTGGCAATTACTCTTGGGGGGATTGATGTTGATCCCGCTGGCGTGGTTTATGGCGGGGCCGCCACAGATACCGAGTATGGATGTGGTTCCCTCATTAATTTGGCTAGTGACCGCCAATACCGCGGTGGCCTATTGGGCTTGGCTCTGGTCAATGCGAAATTTAGGGCCAGAAATCATGGGGATGGTGGCTTTAGTCAATCCCGTGGTTGCCGTATCATTAGGCGTATTGATTGTGGGTGAAGCCTTAGATATGCGCCAGTGGGCAGGGATTTTAGTGATTTTACTGTCGCTACTGCTGATGAAGTTGCCGCAAAACTTGAGGTGGAATCCCTTAAAAGCGAGGGGTTAAATGCTAAAACACTTAGACTTGAACTTACTGCCCGTACTGGAAATTCTCCTCGAGGAGCAGAGTGTCACGGCCGCGGCGGCGCGGCTGCATTTGAGTCAGTCGGCGGTGAGCAAGCAATTGACTCGCCTGCGTGAAGTGTTTGATGACCCCTTATTCGAGCGTACCGCCTACGGTCTCAAGCCGACGCCCAAGGCGCTGTCGCTGGCACCTGACTTGCGCCAATGCTTACAGCAATTAGCGCAATTTACTCGACCAGACAGTTTTGAGCCCGCCTTAAGCCAACGCCAGTTTCGGATGCATCTGGTCGAAACAACCTATTCGCTGACCTTTCCACATTTTATGCCTTCGCTTTTAGCGCAGGCGCCCGGTGTGAGCATTAATTGCCAAACCTGGCGGCTGGATACCATGGAAAGATTGATGCGCTGCGATATCGATCTCGCCATAGGTTGCCGCGAATGGGATGAGCGTTCGCCCATGCATGTAAACCATATCCCGGATGATATCCATTATGTTGAATTAGTTCAGGATTACACAGTGTGCCTGATGCGCCGTGACCATCCAGCCCTTTCGCAGGAATGGAATCTCGACACCTTTTTAAGCTATCGCCAGTTACAGGTCGCCTTTGGTGGTTTGGAGCATTGGTTGTTAGACGATGTGCTGCAAATCCAAGGGCGTAAACGGGATATTGCGGTGAATATGACGGACTTTCAGAGTGCACTGGCCCTGTGTGAGCAGAGCGATTTGATCCTCTGCGCCCCTTCCCGTTATGCCTTAGCTGTGATGAAGTCGTTTGATCTTATGTATTTACCTTCGCCGATTAAGCTGATCCCCGGTGCGTATCTGCTGATGTGGCATAAGCATTTCGAGCACGATCTCAGCCATAAATGGCTGCGGGAACTAATTATCGACAAGGTCCGCGCCTCGCTCCCTAACTAACTTCTGCCCCAGTGTTTAGCCAAGCCCGCAGCTTAGGCAAAATCACCTGTCCATCGGCTAGGCCTTGGTGATACACGGCGGTCACTTTATCGATATTGCGGTCAAGCCGCGAGAGATTAAGTGGCGCAGCAGGGCGGATCACAAAGGTATTGCCGCTGGCTACACTCTGGGCGAGTTCCTCTAGGGATTGGTTATAACGTTGGTGGCGTACTTTGAGCGCGGTGGCTACCGCCGGATAAGCTTGATAACGCTTGCGCGCTAACCAATTGAACTTCATTGGCGATTTTCGATAGTTTGCGTCCTGAGTCAGGATCACCACCTGGCGTTTATAGCCCTCTTGCTGCGCCTGCGTGACCGGAATGGGCGCGGCGATGCCGCCGTCGAGGTAGGTTTGGTGGTTTATCCGATGGGGATTGGCCATAAAAGGCAGGCTAGAGGAGGCGATGAGCACGTCGAGCAATTTGTCGTGCTCCTGAAAATCGGCCATGCCAAAGTAATCGGTTTGTCCTGTCTGGCAGTTAAATGCCCCGACCTTAAACTCGGTTCCGCTGGTTAAAAAGGTTTTAAAATCAAAAGGCAGTAACTCATAGGCCATGCGCTTATAGGTAAAATCGGTATTGACGTAATTACCCGTGGCTAACCAGTGGCGCAGCCCCATGTAGCGCTTATCCCGCAGATATTGCTGCTGAATTTGTAAATTGCGGCCAAATTGGCGTGAAACATAAGAAGCGGGATAAATCGCCCCCGCCGATACACCAATCACATAGGGGAAGTGCAATTGTTGTTGCAAAAAGGCATCTAACACGCCGGCGGTATAAATTGCCCTCAGGCCGCCGCCCTCTAACACTAAGGCCACATCTTGCATTGAGTTACTACTGTTTAATCGAATGGATAGAACAGCATACTCTAACTCCACTGAGAAATGAAACGCGTGCCTACGAGTGCTTAGGCGAGGATGGCAAATCTTGGCGTGAGCTCGCAGGCGTTGGGCTGAGCCAGTGACGCTGGGGTCGGGCTAAAATCCATCTGGCTAAAATATTGACTGAGTGCCGCTATGGCTTCTTTCACTTTAGCGGGCTGTTTGTCCCGCGCGGAGGTCACGCTGTAAACGCTGTAGGTACGTAGCGACCACTCGGGTAAAAGCGTCACTAGTTGGCCAGATGCAAGATATTGATGTACTTCGGGCTCTGGCAACACGGCAAAGCCTAATCCATCGAGGGTGAGCTGGATTAGCGTCTGCATATTATTGACGTTGATGCGCTGGGCAGGGAGTTCTATTCGCTCTTGAGTCTGTGAATGGGTTAAGAACTCGGGTTTAGCATAGCTGTGGCTAATACGGTTGAACCCTTGTAAGTCGGCAGGGTGTTGCAGGCTCTGATGCTGGGGAATATAGCTAGGAGCAGCGCACAGCAACATGCGCCAATCCGCCAAGGGGCGAGCGATAAGGTTCGAATCCGATAGAGGGCCGATGCAAATCGCTAGATCGATTCCTTCGTTAACTATATCGATTGGGCCGTCCTGCAACTGCAGATTGAGGCTGATCTGCGGATGAGCCGCCAACAGGTGCGCTAATGGCTGGCTGAGTAAACCACCGCCAAAACCGACTGGGGCGGCGATTTTAAGCTCCCCCGAAGGTGTGCCCTTTAATGCGTGCAGCTGATGTTCGGCGCTTTCTACTATTTTTATGATTTTAATGCAGTTTTCATAAAATAATGTCCCCGCCTCTGTGAGTGTAAGATGGCGGGTATTACGGTGAAACAGACTAATTCCCATATCCATTTCAAGTTTTGCGACTTGTTGGCTCACCGCCGATGAACTCAGATTAAGCTGTGTTGCCGCAGCACTCATCGAACCTTTTTCCGCGATGGCGGCAAACACGATCATGCCCTTGACCATATTTCTATTCATTCTTAAGCAACTCTTACAAGTGATTACTCAAAGTCTAACTTGAGCCGATTGTAACATAGGGATACATTGCCGTATTGAAAATTATTATCATTTACAAAGGATCGAGGGAGATTCGTTGGTTATGTTGTTACGTCGTAAAAAGATCCTCGCACAGCTAGTTTCTGCCGCATTATTGCTACCCGCCACTCAGGTTTTGGCGGATGCCGCACCCGATCAAGACAAGATGATGGAAAGAATCGTTGTTACCGCATCGGGTTTCGAGCAGCAAGTGCGTGACGCGCCCGCTTCTATCAGCGTGATCACCCGGGAGGATCTCGATACACGTTTTTACCGTGACTTAACCGACGCCATGTTAGAAGTGCCCGGCGTGGTGGTGACTGGCGGTGCTGACCGTCGGGACATTAGTTTGCGGGGCATGGGCAGCCAATACACGCTGATCCTCGTCGATGGTAAACGTCAGTCTTCCCGCGAGACCCGCACCAACAGCGACGGTCCTGGTGTTGAAGGCGCTTGGACGCCGCCGCTCGCCGCAATCGATAGGATTGAAATTGTCCGCGGCCCCATGTCATCCCTTTATGGCTCCGATGCTATCGGTGGGGTGATCAACATTATCACCCGTAAAGTGCCCAATGAGTGGCAGGGGGAACTGCGCCTCGACACCACGCTGCAGGAAAAGTCGTCCTCGGGCAATGTGTATCAGGGCAACTTTTTTGTGAACGGTGGCTTGATTAAAGATCTGCTCGGCGTGCAGTTATACGGCCAATATACCCAGCGTGAAGAAGATAGTATCTACGGCGGTTATCGAGGTCGCGATGCGGATAATCTCACCGCCAGATTTGCCCTCACGCCTAACCAAGACCATGACATTATGTTAGAAGTCGGTATCGCCAACCAAGAGTTGGATAGCACCTTAGGGAAAACCGTTGCGCCATTGGCGCCGGGCGCCAGTTGTGGCCGCAGTGGTTGCCCAGCTTCGTCGACAACCGAATATGAAAACAGCACCATTTCGCTATCGCATACTGGGCGTTGGGACTTTGGTACCTCGGACACTTATATCAAGCACGAAGTATTTGATAACAAGTCCCGCAAGATGAAGATCAAGAATACCGATGCTCAAACTAGCCTGATCGCCACCTTAGGGGAAAGCCATACCGCCACCTTCGGCGCGGCCTTCAATAAGCAAGATCTTACCGATGAAACCGGCAATCAGGTCAGCGACTTAACCGATATTAGTCGCCGCCAATGGTCGGTGTTCTCAGAGGATGAATGGCGTATCGTCGATAATTTTGCCTTAACCTTAGGCCTGCGTTTAGACGATGATGAAAACTTTGGCGACCACCTCAGCCCGCGGATTTACGGTGTCTGGGGGCTGACCGAACATACTACCTTAAAAGGCGGTGTGTCGACCGGCTTTAGGGCGCCGAGCCTGAGGCAAACCGTGCCCGATTGGGGGCAGGTAAGCCGAGGCGGCAATATGTACGGTAACCCGGATTTACAACCCGAAACCTCTGTAAACTATGAGCTAGGCATTTACACCGATCTCACCGATTCCATTACCACCAGTGCTGGCGTGTTCTATAACGAGTTTGAGGACAAGATCACCCGTGTCGCTTGTCCTGCGACTCAATGTACCGATGGGCCGAATCAGTTTGGCTCCGACCCGACTACCTATGTGAATATCGATGAGGCAGTCACCCAAGGGGTTGAGTTTAGTATCGACTATAAAATCTTGAGCAACTTGGCATTGACGGGTAACTACACTTATACCGACTCGGAGCAAAAGACGGGTGCCTATAAAGGTAGTCCATTGAATCAATTGCCTAAACATCTGGTGCAATTGTCGGTTAACTATGAGCCGATCGATAAGTTAAGCACTTGGCTGCGGGTCAACTACCGTGGCGAAGAGAGTCAACCAACCACTGGGCCTTCCTCCAGCAGCTTGATTGCACCTTCCTATACGCTGTTAGATTTAGGGGCCAACTATCGCGTTAATGACAGCATTAAATTCAGCGCGGGTATTTATAACGCTTTCGATAAGGACATCACGGAAGAAGAGTACGGTTATATCGAAGACGGCCGTCGTTACTGGTTAGGTATGACCTATAGCTTTTAACCGAGTTTAAAAATAGTCGCTTAATACAAAAAGCCAGCATTTAGCTGGCTTTTTTGATTATTCAAAATCCGGTTTACGGATAAATAGGATGCTGAGATCCTGCGTTGGCGTGAACTGCTTTTGCTGGAACTCAAAGGTGAGTGGATCGGTTTTTTTAAGCTCGCCATCAAAACACAGGCTAATGAGATCTGTGGGCTGGGATTTTTTCAGCGTCAGTTTGAAGTCCTTAATCGCCCCTTGCCAGTTATTGGCCGTGACCAAAATATAGCTAAGGTGGCTCCATTCCACGCCATATTCAACATCTTCGCCGTCTTGTTTAACGATAAGGTTTCGCTTTCGAATACCTTGCTTAGCGCTTTCATCTAAACAGGCAAGTTCAGTGTAAGTATCGATAATACTATTGGCAGTATCGGGGATGCCCGTTGAGAGGCTCGGTGTATAACTGTGGCTGATAGAGACAGATTGGCCCGCGGGAAAGGTTTGTTCCCATACAAAGTAGTCACTCAGGGTAAAGGCGATTTGTTGCTCCTCATCTAACCATTCCTTGGGGAGCGCGGGTTTGCCCTTGGGGACTTCGCCAGATTCGACAAAGTAAGCGACTTCCTCTACGCCCCAGCCGAGATTTTTAAGCTCTAGTGAAATATCCGTCTTATCGGCAAGTTGGGCGACGAGCCTGTGCTCGGTTGGTTGGTTTTTGCCATTTACTTTGAGGGTGAAGTTATCGATGCTGCTGTGATCGGCTGAGCCAAAAAACATCGGCGGCATGGGAAAGGCGATGGGGACGATAAGATCCTGCGAGCTGGTATTGGTAAACACATAATCGACCCTAACTTCGGCCTCGCTGATAAAGAGCGACTCCTTGTCCATACTGATATGCGGCTGATATTTAAGGGTGATAGAGCCATTAGCATCGCCAAAACTGCTGTCATTGGCTAAGGCCGAAAAGCTCAGCAGCAAGGCGAGTAAACTGCCCACTAAGGTGCGAACATGGATTGGCATAAACATCTCTAAAAATAGCAATAAGGATTAGGCGCGGCGGGCAAGCTCAATGGCAGCGGCAATAGCATTGCGTGCCTGTGGGCTGTTCTTCCAGCAAGTGGTGCGTAACATGCTGGCGACTAGGTTGGCGATATCCTCGACCTCATGCTCGGCCAACTGCGCGAGTGAGCTAATGCCGATTTCTTCAAAGCGTTTAATGACTGTCGGGCCAACGCCTTTAACGGCGAGTAGTGCTTGTTTTTCTTGCTCATTAAAACCCATAACGAATACTCCTTTATTACTGGGTGACAGACTCATGCATGAGTGGTGGCAAGCGTAGCCTGAAATGGCGCTAACAAAAAGGCCCATCATGGGCCTTTTGTGGTTTAACTGATATTTACATATCGCAGGGCTTGAGTGGTTTACGTAACTGCGCACGTACGTTATCCATGCCGGCGTAGAACTCTTTCATCATTAACAGGCCCATCATCTTACCGTTATCTGTGATGATCAGATTATCGGGATCGGTGGGGTCATTCTTGATGGCGCCAATCAGCTTCATCGAGGTCATTTCCTTAAACAGCGCTGTGTCTAAGTTAACGCCAAAGGTCTCGCGGAAATATTTGCGCGATAGACGGCCTGAGAACATTCCCAGCAGGAAGCGATACTGCATTACATCCTTTTTACTGTAGTTTTTCTGTTGCTCGACGCCCATCTTGCCAGCGGCGATCCGCTCTTGGTATTTACGCAGGGAGAAGGTGTTGACGTATAAAGTGTCGTTCAGGAAGCTAAATGAGCCAGAACCCACCCCTAAATACTCATCGTAGTCGATCACATATTCGTCGAAGCCTTCGTCATTTGCCTTACCAAAGGCCCATGCAGACAACTGATTGTATTGACCATTTAAACTGTTTAAGATCTGGCGATATTGGTTGGCCATATCCGCCTGTGGTGCGGCCAGCTTGCCCTTAACACTCTTACGCGTTTGGTGCGTAATCATCAGCGGATAGGTGGTGATCTGTCTGGGGTCGAGGCGCGAGGCCATGTCTAAGTCGTGCTGGATCACTTCATCGGTTTGACCGCGGAAGCCAAAAATCAGGTCGACGTTGATAATAGGGAACAGCTCTTTGGCCGCCATAATCTTGTCGAAGGTTTGCTGACCCGTGCCGAATTTTTCGAGGCGGTCGGTCATTTTTAAAATGTCGTCGTTAAAGCTTTGTACGCCGATGGACATGCGGTCCACTAAGCCCTTGAGTTGCTTAAAGCCTGGGCTGTCTAAATGCTGTGGGTCCGACTCGCAGGACACTTCTTTAATACTTGGGAAGAGGGTCTTGGCATGCTCAATGGTGCGGGCGAGTTCGTCTTCTAATACTGTGGTGGTGCCGCCGCCAATGTACATAGATTCAAAGTCATAACCTAAGGCTTTGACCATCTCCATCTCTTTACGCAGAGAGATAAAGTAAGCGCGCGCCTTGTCTTCCTTAAACATAAAACGGTGGAAGGTACAGTATGAACACAAGGTATGGCAGAAGGGTACATGGGCATAAAGCATGTACTTTTTACCTTCAACCGGGGCGGGCATGATGTCGGCGGAGAGCGTATCGAGGCGAAGATTCTTATCGACATAATACTGCATGACTCGTTCCATCGAGCTGAGCATCCAGTTAGGGACGGTAATATTCGCTTGATAAGGCGTTGCGATCGCGCCATTGAGCGTTTGAATAACTGAAGACATAACGATTCCTATCTGAGAGTGCTAACCGTAAACACCGAAATTGCTTTAGGTAATTCACGACCACCTAGCGCAATTAGACTACCTCGTATGGAGTAAGCAAAACGTGAACTGGTTATAAGTTACGGTTTCCTAACAAGGAAATCACTGGCTTTTTGTTAAGCAGATCATGTTTTAGTAATTGTAGATGCATATTTACTGAGGTTTTTGGGCCTTTGTTGTTGAATTTGAGCGATTAACTTTAGGGCTCAATCGAAAGACTGAAATGATAAAAAGTTGAGCTTCTTACTTGTGGGTATTTTGACTTGTACTGAGGGTATCAGGCTGTCATTATCCCTGCGGTCATGGCTTTATCTCGCCAAACTGCCTGAAATCTCGGAGGATCCCCATTGGTTAATATCAACCGCTTTTTTCCGCTATTTGCCTTACTCGGGGCGGGTACGGCGTATTTGATGCCCGCGTGGTTTAGCGGATTGAAAACCAGCATAGTGCCGCTGCTGGTGGTGATTATGTTATCCATGGGATTGACCTTAGATGTGCGGGATTTTGCCAATGCATTCAAGCAGAAGCGCGCTGTTGTCACTGGCTTAATCTTGCAATTTACCCTAATGCCCTTAAGTGCCTTAGCCATTAGTTTGCTACTGGGGCTCAATCGTGAATTGACCATAGGCATGGTGCTGGTGGGGAGCGTGGCGGGCGGCACGGCATCGAACGTGATCTGCTATTTGGCCAAGGGCGATGTCGCCTTATCTATCACTATGACGGCGCTCTCCACCTTAGCGGGTGTGGTGCTCACGCCGTTGATTATTCAGCTATTAATCGGTGAGATGGTCGCCATTCCTTTAATGGATATGCTAGTCAGTCTCGTTAAAATCGTGCTTATTCCTGTGACTGTGGGTGTGGTGTTGAATCATTTCTTTAAACCGCAGGTGGCTAAACTTGCTCCTGCATTACCCATCATTTCTATCGTGGCGATAGTGCTGGCCATCAGCATTATTGTGGCCTTAAATGCGGGCCAATTTACGCAGGTAGGGCCTGTGATTTTACTTGCTGTGTTTCTACATAATGGTTTGGGACTCGTCTTGGGTTATACCTGCTGCCGCTTGCTCGGCTTTAACCATACAGTGTGTAAAACCATTTCGATTGAGGTGGGGCTGCAAAACTCAGGTCTTGCGACCGCACTATGCATCAAGTTTTTTAGCCCGCTCTCCGCCGTTCCCAGCGCGATTTTCTCGATTTGGCATAACCTATCAGGTGCCCTGCTGGCAGGATATTGGGCGAGCTTAGAGCAAGATCCAGATGGGGTGAAAACCATCACCAAATAGTGGGAAACGATAGCAGCCTTATTAATAGGTTGAAGCAACGTATATCTTAATGTCGTAGATGAAATATATGAGTGTTTTATTGATAAGTTAGAATGTGGTCACTCACTCATAAATGTGCATCGCTTAATTAGCATTAACTTATGCTGGCCGATTAACTTGTTGTTAAATTATGGATACTTGTTGTTAACTTTAATTAATTCGGTAAAGTAGCAGGCAAATTAAAAATATGATCTGTTTTTGCTAGTTTAGGGAACGAATATGACCGCAAAAGGAATCTGTCTATTACTTGGCAGCACACTAGTCTTATCTGCTTGTGGCGGTGGAGGTGGCGAATCTACAGCGCCCACATCACCGACCAATCCTCCTCCGACAACAACTTTTAAAGTTGCTGATTACCCAACGGAAGTTGCTGTCACTTCGCTATCGTTAGCGGAGAGTGTTTTGCAGGTTGGTTTTTTTGCTAATGACATCTTACGCAATTTCGATATCGAGGCTAATGGTGCTGAAAAGTCTTGCTCTAATGGTGGTTTAGCGACGATTGAGTTGATTGATAACGATGACTCAAAAGGCATTTCTGTCGGCGATAGTCTTAATATGTCCTATCGTGATTGTTACATTCAAGCACTCGACAGTACTGTGAATGGCGAAGGTTCATTAACGCTATCTGAATATCAACAGGGCACTAAGACAAAGGGGTCGATTGATATTTCTAATCTGCAGGTTAATGGAGATGATAACTTCAATTTGGTTGGTCAAATGTTGTTCGAAAATAACATTTCGCCGCAGCAAAGACAGTTGAACATTCAAAGCAAAAGCACTGTCAAATTAATTGTAAATAGTAATTCGGCGTTAAGTTTTACCAATCTCTCTATAACGAGAGTGGAAAACTTTTCCGATGCAACTTATGCGATTAGTGGTAAAGGCCAGATTTCGGTCGCACAATTTAATAATGGCTTTGGTTTTGAGTTTACTAAACCATTGAAAGGACATTTTAACGAATTTCCCCATGAAGGCTCGATTGTCGCCAGTACATCAGCTCAGGACTCAGTTCAAATGACGAGTAACTTCGTTACTGACTCTAAAATGCTCAATGTGAATACTGCTAAAGAAGCTTACATGGTTTATTGGAGTCAAATTGTTGAGGGAAGTTTGTGGCATCTTGAGGGTGGAAAATCCAACTCATCATTTGAGTTCCGCTCTGACAACTTTAACTATGTTGGCATTATTGAAGATCAGGATTTACAAGCATTTCCTGTGTCCGGCGGGACGATTCGATTACTCATGTCACGCCCTATCAAAGACCAAGTTTACGAAAGTTCTTTTGATGAGGATTCATGGCCATACCGAAAAGTTGCAGCCAAAATTAGCGTGAATGGTGCGATATTAAACATCACGCCAGAGACAGATTTAAAGGCGAATACGGTATATCGCTTTAATGGTGTTTTGCTTGAAAGCAAATTTGGTGCAGTGGCGAATACCATGTGGTCTGAACGTTTTAAAACCAGTGATGCAATCATTATCGATGTGGCTGCAAGTAGCTATTTATATAAAGCCAACGACACGCCAAAGCTCGATGCTTCACAAACCGTCATGAATAAAGGTAGTGCGCTGACATTTAAGTGGGTAGATGTGAATAATGTCGGTATTGTTTTTTCAAATCCAACCAGTGCCAAGACAGGTTTTACCGTTCCAAATGAAGTGACATCTGATGTCGAGATAAAGTTAGAAGTGTCCAATGGACAGGGATACCAAGTATTCCGAACTTTAACGATTCACTATTACGCTGGCAGTGACACATTCATGCACTATGTGAGCCCGCAAGGCGACTACATTGGTGGTGGGAAAACAGTGATTATGGATTCGAGCAGTGCAGTGTTCACGCCAACGAATTACGACAACCGCTTAAATGCAATCACCTTATCTATTGACGGAAATACTTGGTGGAGCTTTGATATTGCTGCACCCGCTGGTGAAAACCTGCAAGTGAAGAAATATATCAATGCTACTCGTTATCCGTTCCAAGGCCCCTTGACGGCAGGTTTGTCATTTACGGGTGATGGTCGTGGCTGCAATCAAAGTATCGGGGATTTTGAGGTGCTTGAGTTAAGCTATAATGCTGATAAATCTGTTAAATCTCTAGCAGTTAACTTTAATCAGCGTTGTGAAAATACCATGCCGCCTTTAAATGGTGTGATTCGTTATCACTCTTCGGTGGGAATTAACCACTAATCGATTATGAAGGCACCTTAGGGTGCCTTTATTTTTTTGATGTATTTAATGGCTCATTATGAATGAAGTGTACGAGTGCAGAGATTGTGATGTTGTCATTAATATCTGTTCAGCCCTTAATCGAAAATGGCCTAACATCTTGCGATATTAGGCCATGGTAACGACTTAGCTGACTCGAATTAGAGTCTAAAATGCGAGACTACGCCTGTTAACTGTTCTTTAGTGGCGGCCAAAGAGGTCGCGCTATTGAGGGTCGCTTTACCACTTTGATTTAACTCTTCAACCATTTCGCGAATGGTATTCAAGTTACGATTAATCTCTTCACTCACTGCGCTTTGTTCTTCGGCGGCGGTTGCGATTTGATTGCTCAATCCATTGATATCAAATACATAGGTGGTCAATGTCTCAAGGCTTTCGGTGACCAGCGTGGTGGTGTCCGCTGCGTCTTGGCAACTCTGCTTAGTCTCATCCATCGCATTAACGGCGCTGTTAGCACCCGTGCGTAGGCGTTCTAACATTTGATTGATCTCGGCCGTGCTTGCCTGAGTGCGAGCGGCGAGGGCGCGTACTTCGTCGGCGACGACGGCAAAGCCTCGACCCTGTTCACCGGCGCGGGCTGCTTCGATGGCGGCGTTAAGGGCGAGTAAGTTGGTTTGGTCGGCGATATCTCCAATCACATCTAAAATGGTGGCGATATGGCGAGTGTTTTCATTCATTTCCGCTATGGTGTGAGCGGCGGTATCGACCTTACCAACCAAGGCGACGACGGTGTTTGCCGCCTGTTCGACAGCCTTTTTCGACTTATCAGCCTGTTCATTCGCCTGTTGGGTAAAGCGTGCGGCGGAGGCGGCATCACCAGCCACGTTATGGGCTGTTGCACTCATTTCGGTCATGGCGGTAACCACTTGGTCGGTTTCTACCGCGTGGGTTTGCAATGCGTGGCTATTGGCATTGGACTGCACATTCAGCTGCCCAATTTGATCCGACATATGTTCAGAGGCCTGGGCAATATCGGAAATCATATGGCGCAAGTGGTCAATCACTCGGTCTAGATCGGCGCCAAGCGCGCAGAGTTCATTTTGACCACTGATTTGAGTCTTCTGGGTGAGATCGCCTGCGGCAAGGTGTTCTACAACCCGCTTGATTTGATTAACGATATTGACCAAACGTCTGCTCATAAACAGGGCGCTTAGTAAAGAAGCGACTATGGCGATCAGGATTAAACCAAGGAGCAAAGCCTCGGTGGCATTGACTTTGTCTTCGGCCTGTTTGCCTAGTTCATGGTTGCGTTGAGTGATCAATTTGACTAATTGATTGATCTCATTGCTCACTTTGGGCCCAAGTGCACCACGTTCTGGCGTGAGTTCAGGTTCGGTGCCCGTTTGTTTGGCGAAGGCTAACTCCTGCTGATAGAGACGCACATATTGCTCGATTTGTGGCAATAGCGTGCGGATCGTTCTGGCATCTTGCCCCATAAAATCGGTGTTAAATTCTGCGAGTTGCTCGACAAGCTGCCGCACATTGCGTTGCTGCAAGCTGATGGCGTCGCTGTTATGGACTAAGGTGGCTAAGCGCAACTCGAAGAAGGCTTCACGCACATTGGTGAAGGTTTCGGCGAGCTTGGTATTGTTGACGAGTCGACTGCTTGTGTTATTGAGTTCAGCAAAGCCCCGATAGGAGGAAATGCCGATAATGATCAATAAAATACTCGCAAACACTGATGGCAGCGCCGTCAATGTGCTGGTTTTTGCATTGTTAAACATGGTGGCCTACTGGGGTATCAATCAAGAAGGGGTGTAATTAAATTACACATTGAGGCCATTTTAACGCTTGGATTTCACTCGTCGCAAGGCGATATTTTGGACGTAATATCCATAACACTATGTTTTTAAATATGTTGTTTTTAGTGTGTTAACTATGGATGGCGTACTGGTTGCTAGGTGTTATGTAAGTTAAATTCATTTAATTTGCAGGTTATTGATTTTATTGCGGAAGTGGTTTTGCGAGCGAGTGCGCTTCTACAGTGCATTAACAGGCCAAACAGCCATTGTGAAGCGGATCTCAAAAGTCACAAATGTTTTAAGTTGTATCGTTAACATTTGTCTGTGCGTTCAAAATAAAACACCCCAGCAGTTGCCCTGCTGGGGTGTTTAATCAGTCAGCGAATCGCTTACTCTTTATATTTGAGTGTGCCGTTAGCCTTGATTTCGTCGTACCACAGGTTGTGGTGTTGGGTTGCCCAGTTTTCATCACAATAACCAGACACCATACACTCCATACCGCCTTCAGACATGACCGTTGCCATGAAGATATGCACGATAGAGAAGGCGCAGATCACGATGGCGCTCACTGAGTGCAATACCAGCGCGATTAAGCTTAAGGTGCGGCTTGGTTCGAAAAGATTTGGGAACAGTAACAACATGCCTGAGGCAGAAATCACTAATCCAAACAGGGCGAAGGCCCAGAACCACATTTTCTCACCGGCGTTAGCAAAACCTGCGTCAGGGTGCTTACCTTTGAAGGGACCAAAGTTGATGTAACCGCCAACAACGAGGAACCACTTCACGTCGTACATTTTTGGCAGCTGGTTCTTCGCCCATAACACTGTCATCAATGCCCAGCCGATCATGAACGGAATCGCCATCACATCGTGGATTTGCTTCGCGCCATAGACTATGGCTTCCCAGATGCCTTCGCCCAACCAAGGTTGGAAGAAGAAACGACCCGCTAACAAAGTTAAGCCCGTTAAAATCAACATTAAGCACGGAATCGCACCTAACCAGTGGATTGAAACGTCGAACTTTGACCAGCGATGCACTAGCTTGCCCGAAAAACCATGGTGTAGCTTGGAGATGCCGTTCACCTTGATAAATAAGACAAAGATAATGATCATGCCGAATAACGCCGCCATTAAGGCCGGCGCTAACCAGTCGCTACGCAGCTCCAGCACGCGCAGATCATAGGTATTGATCGGTTGTGCGTGGAACTCGCTTTGGGAGGTAGTGTATCCCGTGGCGCCGTCCTTCAGCTGTGCCCAAATTTGGGCATCAGAGGCTTGAGGTTGGAGCGCCTGTTCATCACCACCATTGGCTAGACACACGGCACTAAATAGCAGTGCTATGGCTAAACCTATGTGTTTGAACCATTTGTTCATCATACATCCTCTCTCGCTTAGTGGCGCCTGCTCGCAGGCGCCAAGCTAAGTCTGTGGACAGATCCTGTGACCTGAATTAATTCCAAGCCGCGTTTTTAGCGCCACGGTAAGCCACACGCTCACGGAAGATGCTAGAAACCACTTCTGCATCACCCGCTAACAGGGCCTTAGTCGCACATAGTTCTGCGCACATTGGCAGTTTGCCTTCGGCAATACGGTTTGAGCCGTACTTCTGGCGCTCTGCCTCTGAGTGGTTTTCTTCTGGGCCGCCAGCACAGAAGGTACATTTATCCATCTTACCGCGGCTACCAAAGGCACCTTTTTTCGGGAACTGTGGTGCGCCAAATGGACAAGCATACAAGCAGTAACCGCAACCAATACAGGCATCTTTGTTGTGTAGCACAATGCCGTCTTCGGTTCTGTAGAAGCAGTTTGCTGGGCAAACCGCCATACATGGCGCGTCTGAGCAATGCATACAGGCGACAGAGATTGAAGCTTCACCGGGTTGACCATCATTGATAGTCACGACGCGGCGGCGTTGGATACCCCACTCGAGAGCGGAATCGTTTTCGTTTTTACATGCGGTGACACAGCCGTTACATTCGATGCAGCGCTTGGTATCACACAAAAATTTCATTGTAGCCATAGTGGCAATTCTCCTAGCTTAAGCTGCACTTACGCTTTAACGATCTGACAGAGCGACGCTTTGGTTTCCTGCATTTGAGTCACAGGGTCATAACCATAGGTCAGTGCCGTGTTAGCGGATTCACCGATAACGTAAGGCACAGTGCCCTCAGGGTAGTTAGGCGCTAAGCTTTCACCGTGCATCACACCCGCAAAGTGGTATGGCATAAAGGTCACACCTGGTTTAACGCGTGGCGTTACCAGAGCTTGTACTTTAATGCGGCCACCTTCGGCGCCCTCTAACCACACAAACTCACCGTTGCGGATACCGCGATCGGCTGCGTCACCTGGGTTGATTTCAACAAACATTTCCTGTTGAAGCTCAGCCAGCCATGGGTTAGAACGAGATTCTTCACCACCACCTTCGTATTCCACTAAACGACCAGAGGTCAGTACCAGTGGGTACTTGCCGCTGAAGTCTTTCTCTTGGATTGACTTGTACAGTGTTGGCAGACGATGAACTTGCATATCGTCGTAGGTTGGGTATTTAGCCACTAAGTCACGGCGTGCTGTGTATAACGGCTCGCGGTGAACTGGCACTTGGTCTGGGAAAGTCCAAACAATACAACGGGCTTTAGCGTTACCAAATGGAATACAACCGTGCTTGATTGCCACGCGCACGATACCGCCTGATAAGTCGGTCTTCCAGTTGCGGCCTTCTGCTTCGGCTTTTTCTTCCGCTGTCAGGTCATCCCACCAACCGAGTTGCTTCAGCAGCTTATCGGTAAATTCTGGGTAACCGTCTTGGATCTCGGCACCTTTAGAGAAAGAGCCTTCGGCCAGCAGGTTTTTACCATTGTATTCAACGCCATAACGAGCACGGAAGTTACCGCCGCCGTCTTTAACGTGTTTGGATTGGTTATACAGAATTTGGGTACCAGGGTGTTTAGCTTCTGGTGTGCCCCAACATGGCCAAGGTAAACCGTAGGTTTCGCCCTTCGCTGGGCCGCCAGCGGCTTCGAGCGTCTTGTTGCTGAAAGTGCCCCAGTTTTGGGTGTGCAGCTTGATACGCTCAGGGCTTTGACCTGTCATACCGATGGTCCACATGCCGCGGTTGATTTCACGGGTGATTTCTTCGATAACCGGTAAGCCGTTTTCTTTGGCGATGCGTTTAGTGTATTGCTCGGCGATACCGAGTTTTTGCGCTAAACGGTACATGATTTCGATGTCGGTTTTTGACTCGAATAAAGGTTGGATAACCTGCTCACGCCATTGGATAGAACGGCCTGAGTTAGACACTGAACCTTGAGTTTCAAACTGAGTCGCAGCAGGTAACAGATACACGCCATTCTTACGACGGTGCATAACACCCGCCATGGTTGGGAATGGGTCGACAACTACTACTGTGTCCATCTTGTCTAAGGCATCACGCACTTCACGTTGACGGGTTTCAGTGTTGACCGATTGACCCCAGAAGAAGGCCATACGGATGTTGTCTTTCTGTGCCAGCTTGCTCTTGTCTTCTAACACGCCATCATGCCAGCGAGAACAAGGAATACCTGGGGTGGTCATTGGATCTTTGCCTAAGTAGGCGTTTTGATCGAAGCGGCTCTTCACCCACTCCATATCCAGATCCCACACATGGGTCCAGTGAGTCCAAGCGGCTGAGGTTAAACCGTAGTAACCTGGCAGGTTGTCGAACAGCAGACCTAAGTCAGTCGCGCCCTGTACGTTGTCGTGGCCACGGAAAATGTTAGTACCGCCGCCAGAAACGCCCATGTTGCCTAAGGCTAATTGCAGAATACAGTAAGCACGGGTGTTAGCGTTACCGACGTGGTGCTGAGTACCACCCATACACCAAATCACAGTACCTGGACGGTTTTCTGCCATCAGTTTTGCGGCTTGATAAACCACTTCTTCGCTCACGCCAGTGATATCCGCCACTTCTTTAGGTGGGAATTTTTTCACTTCTTCGCGGATGGTTTCCATCTCGAATACGCGTTGTTGGATAAAGGTTTTATCTTCCCAACCGTTTTCGAAAATGTGCCATAACATACCGTAGATAAAGGGAATGTCGGTACCTGGACGAATCGCGCAGTGCAGATCTGAGTGTGCGGCAGTGCGAGAGAAACGTGGGTCAACAACGATGATTTTCGCGTTGTTTTTCTCTTTGGCGATCAGAATGTGTTGCATTGATACTGGATGCGCTTCCGCTGGGTTTGCCCCGATCAGGAAGATAGCATTGGCATTCTGAATGTCGTTGAAAGAGTTAGTTTGCGCACCGTAACCCCAAGTGTTAGCAACACCGGCTACCGTGGTAGAGTGACAAATACGAGCAGAGTGGTCGACGTTGTTTGTGCCCCACATGGCCGCCAGTTTGCGGTACATATAGCAGCCTTCGTTAGAGAACTTAGCGCTACCCATGAAGTACACAGAGTCTGGGCCAGATTCTTTACGAATGTTGAGCATTTGGTCGCCCACTTCGTTAATCGCATCTTCCCAAGAGATTTTTTTCCACTTGCCATCAACCAATTTCATTGGGTATTTCAGGCGTTTTTCACCGTGGCCATGCTCACGCAGTGCAGCACCTTTCGCGCAGTGACCGCCGGCATTGAATGGGTGATCGAATGCAGGTTCTTGACCTGTCCACACACCATTTTGCACTTCGGCATACAGACCACAACCCACAGCACAGGCACTACAAATCGTACGTTTAACTTCGATCGGCGCGTCGTGTGGCACATCTTTGGCTTCTGCGCGGCGCATCATGCCAGTACCCAGCAGAGAAGCGGCTGCGATACCACCGGTAGTAATACCTGCTTGCTTGATAAATTGACGACGGCTAATGCCTAACGTCGGTTTGTCGGCCACTTGGGCGACATCGGACTTGCGAGTTAACTTCATCGCTGACTTCTCCTAGATTAGCTACGCAGGCTATCGTAATAGCTGATAATGTGCGCAGTTTCGTGGTAACCCTTAGGCTCTT